>JBGTAO010000336.1:0-9654 GCA_041749835.1 Gemmata sp.
GGCCAGCGGCGAACGGCGCGGTCACCAACAGTTCCAATCCTGAGCGACGAACACTATTGCGGGCCAGCGCCAGATGGCGGAGCGGCCAGCGCCCCCGGGCCAGCAGCGCGATCTGCTCCGTCTGAAGATGATTGCCCGAGAAATCGAGGTGCGCCAGCCGCGGGAACGTCGCTGCCTTCACGAATCGATTCATGCTCTGTAAGAGTGCGGCCCCGGTTCCCCGAATTGTCAGCGAGATCAGGTGTGGCCAGCGCGGCGATTCGGTGATGACACGCATACCCTCGACGGTTTCGATCCACACATGCAGCCGGTGAAGCTCATGGAACCACGCGGCCCGGCTCAGAATCCGCAGTGCCCGCGCGGCGATGGGATAATCGACCACGAGCGTTTCGAGCCGGCGCAGATACGTCGAGCGGGCCAGCGATTCGCACCCCGGCGTGCCGAGTGGGAAATCGAAATAGAGCCGGCGCAATCCCACGGCCCGCGGCGAGTTCGCCACGGCAGCCACCGCCAAGTCTTCATCGCCATCGCTGAGATAGTCCAGATACAGCCCGTGCAGTTGGCGGAAGATCGGATGCGCTGCGAGGCCGGCGACTTCTTCGACGGTGGCGTCTTCGAGGCGCAAGGTTCGCGCGGGGGCTCGCTTCTGCGCCAAACGCAATGCCGCCGCAATCTTCTCCACCGTCTCGGCGGCCTCGTCCTCGTAGGTATCGAAATCGACCAGTTCCAGGAAGCCCCGCCGGTAGGTGTCCCAATCGCCGGTACTGTACAAGTCGCCGGTATCCAATTGGCCCAGGTCGAGTTCGGTGGCTGGCGAGTGGTTGTTCAACCACGCAGCCAGATCCTGTTCGCGTTCCAGCAACTCGGGGTAATCCGGATCATCAAACGCACCCGCGGCGAGTCGGCATTGGATGCGAATATAGGCAGCCCGTGCCGAGGGTCCCGCGGCGGGTGACAAGAGCTTGTCGGGTTGGTGCTCGTCGAGCCAGTCGGCAAACGCGAGGCGTGGCGTATCTTCCTCGGGGTTGGAGTAGATCGCTGCCAGCAACGCGGCTTCTTCCGACATGACACCTCCACCTCACATGTTCGAACCCGATGTGTGTCGATCTTACTCGAACGGGCTGCGTGGTGTAGGCATTGATCCGGGAAGCCCTGAGATCACGAGCCTCAGCAACTGTGTGCCAACTTCGTTGTGAGGAGTCGCCATGAGATCGCTGTTACCGTTTCCAGGTCTGGCTGCTCCATTCAAAGAGAATGGCGCTGCGCCTGTGGGGTCTGTGTGAAATGGCGGATTTCCTGCATGGCTCATGACCCCTTCATCGGCGATGGTGTACGCTCGAAGCGCGTCGTGGGAGCGGCTCCCCCATCGACGCCCGTCGCCCGCCGGCCATGCACACGACGAGTGTGGCTCGGAGCCTGGGAGTTTTCACATGACCGAACGCAAGGTGTTTGGTCTCGCTTCGGTGGTTGCTGTTGTGGGGTTGCTATTGAGCACAGAAAGTGCCAGCGCCCAAAGTAACGGATTTCCGACAACCGCCTCGCGGTCGGTCGGCAACGCTCCATCGCCATTTGGGAATTCGCAAGGGGGTGCAATCTCTGGCACGGTCACGGCACCGGGCACCGCGACTGGTAACTCGATGGATGGCAGCAACGGGGGTTTCGACGGCGAGAATGCTGGATTCGGTGGTTTGGGCAATTGGGGTTCATTGCTGAGCACCGATCAACACTACCAACTCTTGATCGAGTCGTTGGCACTGGTGGAAGTGCTCCTCCAATCGGGAGAAGTCCAGGTCTCCAGTGAAATGGAGATCCTCTTCTTGCTGCTGATGGTGTTCGAGATCAAGAAGATGGCGGCCGTGCAAGAGTTGCTGGCCGGGGTCATCGATTTTTCGGACGGCTCGACCAACGCAATGGGCTCTGGCGCGATCCCGACGATCTCTCCGCCAACCGGCCAGGGCTCGAACGGCAGTAGCACGGGAAGCCCGAGCACCGGCGGCATCACCCGAACCAACGGGTTCCCCCGGCCAGCGAACGGCGGGTAGTGATGCCGCGTGGGTGTGTCACTCCATGAGAGCGCGGAACTGCTCGAAGAGATAGATCGAATCGTGCGGGCCTGCGGCCGCCTCGGGGTGGTACTGCACACTGAACACGGGGAGACGTTTGTGGCGCATCCCCTCCAGCGTGCGATCGTTCAGGTTGATGTGAGTCGGTTCCACATCGGCGGGGAGAGTCGCAGGATCGACCGCGAACCCGTGGTTCTGAGTCGTGATCTCGACTTGCCCCGTCTTTTCGTTCAGCACAGGTTGATTCGCACCGCGATGGCCGAACTTCAGTTTGAAGGTTTTGGCCCCCAGTGCCAGCCCCAGCAATTGATGCCCCAGACAGATACCGAAGATCGGCTTCTTCCCGATCAGATTCTTCACGGTGTCGATGGCATAGCCGACAGCAGCAGGGTCGCCGGGGCCGTTCGAGAGGAAGACGCCATCGGGCTTGTGTGCCAGCACCTGTTCCGCGGTCGCGGTGCCAGGAACCACGGTGACCTTGCAGCCCGTTTGCGCCAGACAGCGCAGGATGTTCCACTTCATGCCGTAATCGATGGCGACAACATGCCGCGGCGTCGCCCCGGGCTTCAGAAGATGATCGGCGAACTGTCCCAGCCCCCGTTCCCAGGTGAACGATTTGTCGGGCACCACTTCACTGACCAGATCGCGCCCCGCCATGCCCGGGAACGCCCGCGCTTTGGCGATGAGCGACGCATGATCGAAATCGGTGGTCGAGAGCACCCCATTCATGGAACCGCGAACGCGCAACCGTCGCACCAGTGATCGGGTGTCGATCCCCTCGATCCCGATGACGTTGTAGGCTTTTAAGTACGTATCGAGATCGCGGTGACTGCGGAAGTTGCTCGGAACTCGCGTGAGTTCGCGGACAATGAACCCTTCCACCTGCACACCCAGCGATTCTTGATCGTCGGAGGTGGTGCCGTAGTTCCCGATGAGTGGGTATGTCATCGCCACAATCTGGCCGCGATAGGACGGATCGGTGAGGACTTCCTGATAGCCCATCATGGACGTATTGAATACCACTTCGCCCAGCCGTTCACCGGGGGCACCGAACGCTCGACCGGTGTAGACCGCGCCATCTTCCAAAGCCAGTTTCGCTTGCATGTGTGGCGTGCAACCTCGGGTAAAGGAGGAACTCGGCGCAAACTAGATGAATCATACGGACCCGGTCCACCATCGGATATGATATCCGCAACGATTCGCCGCAGAGGTTTTCCCAAACGGGCGATTTCCTCGCTGACATTGCAAGAACCCCACCATGGCTCACCCGCTCGATCGTCGCAAGTTCTTGGGCTCGGCCGCGGCGTTGTCGCTGTCCGCGTCCAGTTATGCCAAGATCACCGGCAGCAACGCCCGGCTCGGCATTGGCTTTCTGGGCTGTGGCGGCCGCGCTCAGGCGCATATCGACCTGATCAACCGCATGGCCGCTGGAGGTCACGCGGTCGCGCCGGTTGCGGTGTGCGATGTCTGGGAAGGGCTGGAAGACGAGTACGAGGTTCACTTCGGTGGCAAACTCGCACGGCGTCGCTACGCACAGGGGCTATTCCCCTCGGCCCGCAAGTGCCAACTCGAAATCACCGATCGTTCCCGGGTCACCCGCGATTACCGGGTGGTGCTCGATCGCAAGGATGTGGATATCGTCTGCATTGCGACACCCGACCACTGGCACGGACGGATGACTGTCGACGCCTTGCACGCGGGCAAGGATGTCTTCGTCGAGAAGCCGATGACACGCACGCCCGCCGAGGCGATTGCGGTACTCGATGCCTGGCAACAGTCGCCGCGCGTGGTCACCGTGGGCGTGCAATCGCTGGCCGATGCTGTCTGGTTTCAGGCATTCGATCGGATTCGCACCGGGAGTATTGGCCACATTGCCCAGGCTCAAACGGGCACCTTTCGCAACGACATCCGCGGCCAGTGGCGCTTCTACCGGCTCACCCCGAATATGACGCCCCAGACGATCGACTGGGATCTGTTCCTGGGTCACCAGTTTGAACTGGCCGGGCGACCGATCGGGCCATCACCACGTGAGCAACGGTTCGATCGGGCCACCTTCGCCCAGTGGCGCTGCCAGAGCACCTTCTGCGGCGGACCGCTGACCGACCTGCTCACGCCGAATATCACCCACCTGATTGCCGCGATGGGGGTGCGGTTCCCGGCCCGAGTGACCGCCGGTGGCGGGCTCTACCTGGAGTACGACGGCCGCACCGTGCCCGATGTCGCTACCATCGTGGCCGACTACGAAGAAGGGTGCCAGTTGGTTGCCACCGCTGCCACCATCACGGGTTACCCGCTGGAGGAAGTGATTCGCGGCCGACTTGGAACGATCAAGTTCGTGAAAGGTGGCTTCCAGGTGTTCCGGGATGACCCGACCCGCGGCAACACCTTCCCCGCCCGGTTCGACCAACCGCCCACACCCAGTGAAGTGATCGCCGTGGAAGCGCCCCGCAATGAGACGGAAGCACTGTGGGAGAACTTCCTGCAGTGTGTGCGCGATCGCCAGAGATCGACCTTCTGCCCGCCCGATCTCGCCGCAGCAGCAATCGCGGTAACCGGTATGGCCGAGGCGTGCTACCAAACGGGGCAAGCGGCGTTGTTCTGGGATCGGGATCGCCGGGAAGTGACCGCCCGTGATAGCGGTTGGGCGAACCGCTGGGCTGCCCGTAGTCAGGCGAAGGGGCAACCGAATCAAGTCTTCGGCTGGAGCGGTCACGATTCGGGGAGCACGCTGCAACCACCGCACTATCAGAAACTGGCTGGCCCCTGGGTGAATGGCCACGATCCAGCGACATGAGTTCACCAACACCATGGCCGGGGCCAGGTTGAGCTAAGCTCACCCGCACCCCGGCCCTTCGAAGTTCACCGCACATCACCCGAATCAAACGCCTCAGTTCCGCAGTGCCGCGGACACATCGCTAACGGGAGAGGTCGTCACGCCCACGAGCGCCGGAGCCAGCGGGCTCACTGGGTTTGCCAGCGCGGTCTCGGCCTGGCCCAGCAAGTCCTTGAGGTTCCTGCGGAAGCTATCGTATTGCACTGCGAGCGTGTCCCGCTCCACCAGGCGTGCTTGCACTTCAGCCGTCAACACCTCACGATCGGCGGCGGCAACCTGCCGGGTCTGTTCGAGTTGTTTCTGTAGATGGTTGTGCTTCTCCTCGGCGGCGAGCAGCTTGAGGCGGAACTGATCGCGGGCCGCAGCGGCTGCCCGGTAATCCTCTTCGAGCCGTTGCGCTTTTGCTTCGAGCGGCGAGTTCTTCTCGGAAGAACCACCTTTGCTGGTTGGTCCCTTGGCGCAGCCGTAGAGACCACAGATGACGACGAGTACAAATCCCAAAACCTTGTGTGAGCGGTTCATGTTGTCTTCTCCTTCGGGCCGAACGGCGCGTGTTGCGCATCAACACCGCAATCCGGAAAATTCGGAACACGTTCCCTGAGTTCTTTCAGTCACGTATCTTTTCTCGGCGTACACAAACTGGGCACTTTACGGAAACCTCCCGAATTCGCTCCTCAGCACAGTTTTCCTGAAGCGCCGTACGGTTGCGCCTCGCAAAGCGGCTTTCCCACCGTCGCTGGGCGGCGACTGGGAGCGGTTGCGGGGCAGCCGCGTGCCACAACCGTTCTGGGAACTTCCGGCCTGAAAACTGGAACTTGACCGCACGGGCGGATAGCATCTCCGACTGGCTCTCCCACCGAAGGTCTCTCCCATGCTGTTCGCTGCCTACCTCCAAGACCTGGATCCGCTCCGGTTTCGGCTCGTCTCAACGATTGTCGCCGCGTTGCCGGTGCTTGTTCTGTTTTACCTGCTGGTCGGGCGGCGCTGGCTGGCGAGTTGGGCGGGCGCGGCCGGGGCCGTGGTGGCCATCCTGATTGCCTGGCAGATTTACAACATGCCGTTGGAGATGGCTGGCAAGTCGTTCCTCTTCGGAGCCGCGTTCGGCCTGCTCCCGATTGGCTGGACCGTCTTCGCCGCGATGACGCTGTACAACGTGACGGTGGAAACGGGGCAGTTCACGATCATCCGCCGTTCCATTGGTGGCCTCAGCGGCGACGCCCGCGTGCAAGCCATCCTCATCGGCTTCGCCTTCGGTGCGTTCATGGAAGGTGCCGCTGGTGCCGGTTCACCCGTGGCCATTTGCGGTGCCATGCTCGTGGGCCTGGGCGTACCGGCGTTCCGGGCCGCCGTGATCTGCCTCATCGCCAACACCTCGCCGGTGTGCTACGGCGGGCTCGGTGTTCCGATTCTGACACTCGAATCGGCCACTCGCATTCCGGGTGACACGATCAGCATCATGTGTGGCCATCAGTTGCCGTTCCTGTCGTGTCTGATCCCGCTGTACATGGTGAAAGTGATGTGTACCTGGCGGCAGACGTTCGCCGTCTGGCCGGCGCTGGTCGTGGGGGGCGGCTCGTTCGGGGTGTTTCAGTACTTCTTCGCCACTGCACACCAGTGGGGGTTGCCACCGATCTGGCCACTCACCGATATCGGCGGCGGCATCTTCTCACTGGTCTCGCTGGCACTCTTCTTGAAGTTCGTGTGGAAGCCGCGCGACGTCTTCCGTTTCCCCGAGGAAGCGCCTCCCCCGGTGAAGCCGCAAGCCATCCCGCACGACCCACAATCCGAGCACGCCCGCGAAGAAGTCGAACTGCTCGATCTCCCCTCGACGACACCCGTTCAGGAACCACCGCTGACCTTCCGCACGGTCGCCCTCGCCTGGACACCGTGGATTCTCATGGGGCTTTGCCTGGTGGCCAGCGGCTACATCCGGCACGTGGAGAAACAGCAAAACGGCCCGCTGACGTTCTTGGGTCTGCAATCGTACTACGACATCCCGGTTACAGGATTGCACAAGCAAGTCGAACGAGCCGATCGCCTCATTCCGCCCGACACGCCCGCCGATAATCGCCTAGAATCGGCCGTGTTCAAGTTCACCTGGCTCACCGCGCCAGGTACGCCAGTACTGCTCTCGGCACTGCTCTCGATGGTGCTGTTGCGAATGACGCTGCCGCAAATCTGGGCCGTAATCCGCAAGACCGCCTACCAAATGCGAATCCCGATACCGACAATCGCGTTCATGCTCGGGCTCAGTTACGTCACCAAGTACGCCGGCATGGATGCGACACTCGGTGTGGCGTTCGCCGAAACGGGCCGGCTGTACCCCTTCTTCGCAGCCATGCTCGGCTGGCTTGGCGTCTTCCTCACGGGCACCGACGCGGGCAGCAACGCCCTGTTCGGCGGCCTGCAGAAGATCACAGCGGGGCAGGTCTTCGAGGCGGGCCACTTACCCGACCTGACGCGAAGCCAGGCCGAAACGCTGATCTGCACCGCGAATAGCACGGGGGGCGTTATGGGGAAGATGATCGACGCCCAAAGCATTTGCGTGGCCACTGCGGGAACGAATCAGGTGGGCCGGGAAGCCGACATCTTCAAGGCGGTGATCTGGCACAGTATCTTCCTGGCCAGCGTGGTCGGGGCGATCACGGCGTTGCAGGCGTTCGTGTATCCGTTCACGCTCATGGTGCCGCGCTAAGTGCGATCGCTTGGCGAGCAGGATGCTGCTTCTCCTGGGACCGCGGACCTCTGGTCCGCTCCCCGCTTACCTGCGGTCGGGACGACCGCGGTCCCAGGCAGGATGTCGCTTCCCCCGGGACCGCGGACCTCTGGTCCGTTCCTGGGTCTTGGTAAAAGAGCGGTCGGGACGACCGCGGTCCCAGGCAGGATGTCGCTTCTCCTGGGACCGCGGACCTCTGGTCCGCTCCCCGCTTGCCTGCGGTCGGGACGACCGCGGTCCCAGGTGCGTACAGTCTCTGCTCGCCCGGCTTTCCCGCTGATGCTGACCAACCCCGGAGTAACCCATGCTTCGCTGGCTTCCCCTGATCACACTGCTGCTACTCGGCACACAAGTCACCCCCACGGCGGCTGGCCCCGGCAAATACAACAAGGTGCTGGCTCCCGGCGACGCAGCACCGGCCTGGGAGAACCTGGAGGGAACCGACGGCAAGAAGCATTCGCTGGCCGACCTGAAGGGCAAGGACGTGGTCGTGGTCGTCTTCACCTGCAACAGTTGCCCGGTCGCCGAGAACTACGAAGCCCGCATCATCGAGTTTGTGGAGAAGCACGCCAGCCAGCCGGACGCCAAGGTGGCCGTGGTGGCGATCAATGTGAACACCAACGACAAGGACGCACTTCCGGCGATGAAGACGCGAGCCGAGAAGAAGAAGTTCCACTTCGCGTACCTGTACGATCCCACGCAGGAGATCGCCCGCCAGTACGGCGCGATGTACACACCCGAGTTCTTCGTGCTGGACGCCGAGCGAAAAGTGACCTACACCGGCGCGATGGACGACAAGCCTGCTCCGGGTGAGCCGAAGCTACACCATCTGAAGTCCGCCGTCATGGCAGCCCTGGCGGGGAAGCAGCCCGAGATGCGGGAAACCAGCGCCGCCGCCGGTTGCCGCATCAAGTTCAACCCCAAGCGCGACCAGTAACGGCCGCCGTCTTGGATGGCGGTTCACGCGGCTTGAAGCAGCGGGCTTTCGCTCAGATGAACTTCGTGAAAGCGCACGCCGCAGGAATCGTAGAAGATCACTCGCTCATCTTCGGCCGACCAGACCGCGCTATTACGCAACAGGCGTGGCCCCTCGACGTGATACACCATCCCGCAAATCCGCCCCGCTTTCCGGAGCGGGGTGCGAAACATCGGGGTATGCGCCGGGTCCAGGACATCCCGTTCGCACAGCACGCGGTGAACGAACGCGGCCAGATCTTCCAATGCCGCATAAGCAACAACAGCCGTCGTCATCGAACCCCCCGCTTCAAAGTGGTGACCACAAGGATTCGGTCGAATGGGGGGTGCTGACCGCGAGAAGCCCGTTGGAACGTGGCCAGAGAATTGCGAAACTGTTCCGGTTCTACCAGTCGTGCAGTTGACGCAGCGCTTCGTAGAGCACCACACCCACAGCGGTCGCCAGATTCAGGCTGCGAACCTTCGCCGCTGGCATGGGGATTCCGATCAGAGTTTCGGCATAGCGAGTACAGACTCCGGGCGGCAAACCCCGCGATTCACTGCCGAACAACAGACAATCGCCATCGGCGAACGCGACCCGCGTGTAGGCCCGCTCGCCGGGGGTTTCCACGCACCAGATGCGGGCACCCGCCAGCGCGGTTTCGAAATCTTCAAATGTGACGTGCCGCACCACATCCACAGCGTGCCAGTAATCGAGCCCAGCCCGGCGCAGCGAGCGATCATCGAGCCGAAAGCCGAGCCGGCCAATCAGGTGCAACCGCGCACCGGTCGCCGCGCAGAGTCGCGCCACGTTGCCGGTGTTCGGCGGAATCTCCGGTTCCCACAACGCCACGTGCAACATCAACATCTCCGGCTGTGCAGATCGACGGCATTGTAACGACAACAACAGACACCAAGAGCGGAAACCCGGCCCCCCAACAGCGAACATCGGTTCAGGTTCGGCGTCCCAGGATTGACAATATGGGGTAGGCGGCTGCCGTCGCCTACCCCTCGATGTTCCGCGATTCCGTTTCGTCCGCCAGGGCAGAATTCTATGCCGGCCAAACCGCCACCGCCTCCGCCTCCAC
>JBGTAO010000337.1:0-6404 GCA_041749835.1 Gemmata sp.
TCATGGGTTTCACGGGAAAAAAGGGCTTGCTAATGCGGTTACGGGTTCAGAGGCCGATTGCGAGCGCGACCCACGCGTGCGCTTCATCTCATTTCCGATGGAAGAGTGCCGCGATGTCTCACAGCGGGAACATTCGATTCAACTTGAACGGTATCAGAATGAGTTGGATCAGCTCCACAAGCAATTCGGACGGCAGCTCGGTACATTGATCACGGAGCCCTATCTGGGCGGTGGCGGCTCGTACCATCCTCCCAGGGAATACCTGCAACTCCTCCAACGCTTTTGCCGTGAGAATGACCTCGTCTTCGTACTGGATGAAGTACAATCGAACTTTGGGCGGACTGGTTCGTTGTTTGCCTTTGAAACGTATGAACTGGAACCGGATCTCGTGATCCTGGGAAAAGGGCTTGGCAACGGTGTCCCGGTTGCGGCGGCGGTCGGTCGAACTGACCTACTGAGTGGTCTGAATTATGGCGATGCGTCTGATACCTGGAGTGCCAATCCGCTGAGTTGTGCGGCTGTGACGGCAACACTCGATGAGTTTGAACGCCAGGATATTCTCGGGATGATGAAGCCGGTATCGCGGATACTGGAGCAAGGGTTGATAGAGCTCAAGGAGTATCCATTCATCGCACATGTCCGAGGCGAACGAGATGGAATGGTCTGGGGGGTGGAAACCCGAGACTATCGCGATCGCTCGGCCAACGATTGGGCCAATGACTTCGTGCTGGCCAGCTATCACGGTGCCGGAGTGGGCCAAGATGGGATCCATCTCCTGGGACCATTGGCCAAGAAAGTCATCCGCATCGCTCCTCCCCTGATCTTATCGGCGGAGCAGGCGCGAGCGGTGATCGACTTGATGAAGTCGGCTGCCGAACGCTTATGTCAGTAACCGACGCAGCGGCTCGTGAATTGATCGGAGTTCCAAATGCCCGTGGGTTGGTTATCACAGATCGTGGCCTGGCTTGCAGACCTCTTCGGGACGGAGTTGTTTGTTGTCAAAGGCGTGTTAGCGGTGTTGTTGGTCTGCAGCTTGTGTGGCATGTTGGGGGCCATGGTCGTCGGGAACCGGATGGCGTTCTTCAGCGACGCCATGGCACATTGCGCGTTTGCCGGAGTTGCGATTGGTTATCTCAGTGTGCTACTCATGAATGGCGATCGTGAGACGACGACATGGCTCGTACCACTCGTGATGGTGTGTTTCAGTGTGGCTGTTGGAGTTTCGATGGTGTACGTGCGTGATCGCACGGGATTAGCTCACGATACGGTGATCGGTGTGTTCTTTGCGTTCTCGATCGGTTTTGGGGCCATGTTATTTCAAGTGCTTTCCGTGAAGAGCTCATTTAATCCAGAATACTTTCTATTTGGCAATCTCGTTTTCATTCCCGAGGAAGATCTGCTTTTCCTAATGGCACTGGCAGTGCTGGTGGTGCCGTTATTCGCGTGGCGCTATAATCAACTCGTGTTTGCGAGCTTCAACCCCACATTGGCACGCACCCGTGGCCTTCCACTCAAGTTCAACAATTACCTGTTTATCATCATCCTGGCGCTGGTTGTGAATCTCTCAATTAAGGCCGTGGGCGCGCTACTGATTAACGCGATGCTGGTGGTGCCGGCAGCAGCGGCAGCGAATTTATCCCGAAACCTGCGCCAGATGTTTTGGCTCACCGTAGTATTTTGCGTGGGATCTGGGTTGCTCGGATTCGCGGCTCGCAACTCATTCGAGATTCAGATCGGTGGCGGACGCCCGGTTCCATTTGGGCCGAGTGGCGTTATTGTGGTAACAACCGTGGCGGTCTTCTTCTTTTCCATGATCATTGGCGGTTTGTGGAGTCGATTCGCACCAGTGCTTGGGCTGTCTCCCCTGCCCCGAGCCAATCAACACAGAATTCACGGCGACGACTGTTCGCACAGTGAATCGTTCGGAGAATGTCCATAATCACCCGAACACGCCTTCGCTGGCGAACGTAGCACGGGTGACTTCGCCTCCACTGACGGTGCCCAGGTGAGTGAGATACTCGATTTCCTACTGCTGTTTAGCTCCATTCTTTGGGAGGCCATGCCCTTCATCGTGCTCGGCGCGGTGGTGGCAGGCATACTCGAAGAGTTCTTGCCTCAGCAGGCGATCACCCGCATTTTGCCAAAGCAAGTTGTCCCGGCCATCATGATGGGTGCCCTCTTGGGCCTGATCTTCCCCATGTGCGAGTGCGGAATTTTGGTAGTGATGCGCCGCTTACTCCGCAAGGGGTTACCCCTTTCGTGCTGCATCGCCTATATGCTGGCTGGACCAATCATTAACCTGGTGGTCATTTTCAGCACCTGGATCGCCTTCAAGGACCACAAGATTGGCTTCGAGGTAGTTGGGTTACGCGTGGGAATGGCCTTCGTGATTGCCTGTGTGACAGCAACCATCGTTCACTTTCAGTATCGGCGCTATGGCAACGCTTTGCTCAACCCGATTGCGATCCCTCAAGGTAGCCCGGATGCACTTGAAAGCCCCACACCCGCGACTGGTACTGTGGATGGCACAACGGGAATGCCTCGTCCGCGAACCCTCTTCAACCGCTTAGGGAACGTCTCGGCAACGGCGTTACACGATTTCGTCGATATTACCGTATTCCTCATTATGGGTGCGGTGCTGGCGGCACTCATCAAACAACAGATTGGGAACGAAGCAATCGATAGCTTCTCGCGGGATCAACCGATTCTGGCCATTCCGGCGATGATGCTAACCGCAGTTTTGATGTGTTTATGTAGTGAAGCGGATGCCTTTGTTGCGGCGAGTTTCACCAATATGCATATCTCGGCCAAGTTGGCATTCTTGGTAATGGGGCCGATGATCGACATCAAGTTATTGTTAATGTATACTCGTGTCTTTCGTCCTCGCCTGATCGTGACAATTGTTGTCTGTGTCACGATTCAAGTCTTCTTGCTTTCCTTGTTAGTGTACACTCTTTACGAAGCTAGTAATTGGACGGGGCTTTCCGGCTAAATTGACCCCTTTGGAGCGACGTGATGCCATTGCCACATAGCCATCACCACTGCGGTTCGCCGCGAGATTACTTTACGGAACAACTTCTGACCATACTGGTTTGCGGGCTTTTCGGATTCGCAGCGATTCAAATGTACCGGAATGGAGCGCTCGAGTTTCTCGCGCCCCAATTCCGTCTCCCGGTGCTGGTGGGTGGTGCTGCGATTCTGTTATTGGTTTTCATCCGCGCCATCGCCGTCTGGAAAGAAGCGGGAGCCTATCAGGCTACTGGCGACATGAATGCCATTGGCTGCGGTCAAGACCACACTCACGATGCTAATTGCAACCACACCCTTTATCCGGAGCAACCGGAGGTTGTCGCAGATCCCGATGCTGATGATGGCCACAGCCACGACATGTCATGGACATTTGCGCGCATGCTCATCCTGGTGTTCCCCGTGCTTCTGTTCTTCATGGGCCTACCCAACGCCAGTCTGAGTAAAGAACGCCAGCTCGCGATGGCGGGCAACGATGCTGCAATGGGCTCGGAAATGCTCAAGGATCTCGCCAAGGATGCCGTTGTGGTCGACGAAAAGACGCTCGATGGCGGCGTGATTGTTCGTGAGCTGAAAACGCGAACGGGCTTGAAGATTCGAGAAACAATCCCTTCCGATGGTGGTGAACCCAAACTGGAGATCATTGCGGGTGAAGGCAGCCAGATGCGGTTTAACGACCTGAACGACGCCGCATTCGACGAACGGAAGCGGCAGAGTTTGGAGGGCCAAACCGCGATCCTGGAAGGTCGCTTCAAGCGACTAGCCGATAAGGAATTCAGCTTGTTCCGTTTCAAAATGACTTGTTGTGCCGCCGATACCGTACCGCTGAAAGTTCGCATCATTGTGCCGCAGGCACTGGGCGGCTTTAACGACTTTGACTGGGTTCAAGCCAAGGGCACGATTCAATTCTTGCAACTACCGGGTCAGGATCGCTACGTCCCGGTGCTGCTGGTTGCGGATATCACCGATGTGCGCAAAACCGTAGCCAAGAACGAATACGAGCAGTAGGCTGATACCTCATTTGTTGTAACTCCAACAGGTCGTGCTGGAGTTGCCTCCCACCTTTTTACTTATCGAACAGTGGCTTTCAGATAGCCCAACAAGTCGGCAGTCTGTTG
Source organism: Gemmata sp. (assembly GCA_041749835.1). Taxonomy (GTDB): domain Bacteria; phylum Planctomycetota; class Planctomycetia; order Gemmatales; family Gemmataceae; genus Gemmata. The sequence goes on from JBGTAO010000337.1 coordinate 4,146, forward strand.
CCGATTCAATTCGCGTTCAAATCCAACAGGCATTAATGATGTCTTGGTGACTCGAAGGAACGCGAGATCGCTCCGCAGAATCACGTCTTCAATGCCGTCTGGTCGCTTCACGGTGATACTGGTCGGTGATTCCGAAGCAATCAATCCGGTGAAGACGCGTTCGTCGGTGGTACCGATCTGATACGCCAGATAGCGTGGATCGACCTCCCGATTCGGATCGAAGAGCGAGACGAGCATCTCCTCGGTAGATTTGTTTCCGATCAATGCGAGCAGGTTTGGTCCCACTTCGTGTCCGGCTCCTCCCAGCTTGTGGCAAGTAGCACAATGCTTCACGAACAGCGACTTTCCAGCAGTGGCATCGGGTGTGAGATCGGCCATGCCAGAATAAGACTCAAGCACTTTGCGGCGGTCGGCCGATACGGCTTGTACCAGAACTTTCAGAGCGCGTGCTTGTACTGTGGTATTGGGATGGGACTTGAGTTGTTGGACTTGGGTAGGTGAGAGCGCTGTGGCTGGAAGTTGTTGCTTCTCGATCCGTTCAAGTAATGAGATCACTCGGCTGGGTTGGGGTAGCGTTACATCGACGATTGCTCGCTGTAACGTCGGGCTCGCGGCAGTCCACGCATCGAGTAAAGCTGCTGTCGACTCAGGACTGCGGAGCGAAGCCAGGCTCCTAATGGCAGCAAGTTGAATCGCAATGGGGGTTCGAGCTCCGAGCGCCTCACGTAGTGCTGGTACAGCAATATCCTCTGGCGCAAAGGCAAGTAAGGCCACCGCGGTGAGTTGATCAGCATCGAGTGGTTTCGCTGTGTGGAGCACAGCCGCCGCCGCTTGGAATCGTTTCCTGAGTCCCTTCGTAAGTTCCTCAGCACCAGCGGGAGGCTTTGCCAACCAACTCGCAAGTGAGCGCTTCCCACGTTGCATCCCGTCGCCAATCCCCTGCAAGATCGCAAAATCGACAGCGCGTCTCCCCTTCCCCGTCGCCAATGGTTGAAGAACGGCAATTACCTCGCGCTCATCGTTTCGTGCTCCGATCATTGCGGCGATACGTTGGAGAAGTTCTAGGTTTGGCGTGGGCTTTTCGGCTAATTGTCGGAGGACTGCTGAGCAACCTCGATTCAGGGAACTGAGTGCCGCCAGCACGATCCACGGATCAGCTTGATCGCGAGTCAGGATTTCGGACACGACGAGCACAGTCGCTTCATCCGGCAACGCACCGGCGGATAGCGCGAGCTGAAAGCGAACGTGCGGCGAGGGATCGCGTACCAGGGCTTTCGCAGCGTTTGCCAAATCATCGGACTGGGCGTAATAGCCTTCTCCCAGGCGAAGAGCATGTTCTCTTACACCTGGTAAGGGGTCTGCAAGTGCCGACTGCACATCCCCGGGTTTGAGCGAGCCCAGTCCATGGAGAGTCCACAACAGATGGATTCTCCCAGCTTGACCACGAGCCAGCGGTAGTAGTTCACGGACCATCTCGACTGTCTCGGGCCGTTGCCCTTGGACCAAGAGTCGCTGTGCCGTTAATCGTGACATCGCGTTGTCACTCATCAGGGATTCGACAAGTTGCTGGTGTTTCATTCCCCGGTAATTCGGCAGTTTCCCGGGCTTGAAGTCAGTAGGTGCTATTCTCCAGATTCGACCGCGGCCCCGACTTTCCAGGTTCACTTGCTTCTTGATGTCGTCGGGGAGCGAAAGTGGCGTTTCAATGACTTCTCGGTAGAAGTCCAAAACATAGATCGCCCCGTCCGGCCCGAGCGTGAGATGTACGGGGCGGAACCAGTTGTCGGTGGAAGCCAAGAACTCTCGGTCGAGGTCGGCACGAATAGCGGTGAAGCGTGCTCCAGCTTCCTTCAAGACTTCGCGATGGATCAAGTTATTCGCCGGGTCACAGACGAAGTTGTTCCCACGGTATTCCGCCGGGAACAACTTGGCTGTGTAAATCAGTGGGCTACAAGCCGAAGTGATGTAACCGCCCGGGACAAGCTCAGTAGTCGGAAACCGACCGGCATCGGTCCCCCCTGCCCTGCGTGTCGTGCGTTCCAGACGCCATGGCTCGAATGGCGAAATCCGGAAGACCCGCGCTGCCGCTCCATGCTCGGGGATATCGACCGTCACGGCCGAGACGGGGAGATAAGGGTTGCGCTTGAGGTAATGTTCGGGTAGCACAATCTGGCGAAGATGTTGGCTGTTCGTTGCTGTAAACCAGTGCTGGTATTCGTCGGTGGTCAGCCCGTATTGCCCACCGCCACTTGTGGCTTC
>JBGTAO010000338.1:0-1967 GCA_041749835.1 Gemmata sp.
TCGGTTCAGGCAGATAGCGGTGGCTTGGGTTTGGAACTCTATGCAATTCTCGGTGCAGTTTTGGGCGGATGCAGCTTACGAGGTGGCGAAGGAACCGCTCTGGGAATGGTGCTTGGCGCGATGGTACTTCCGGTACTGGAAAACCTCGTGACGTTCCTGGGCCTGCGCAGTCATGTGATCCCTGCCGTGATCGGGCTCACGCTATTGGTGGGCACAATTGTGGACGAATTGATACGTCGTCGTTCCCGGGTAGATCGTTAGTGCGGCCCGAACGATTCACGATGACGAACGCTTCTTGCTACCCGGCGGGCGACCACGCCGGGGACGACTCGGTGGGCGGTGCAGTGTCCGCGCCAACGCTCCCAAATGAGCCATGCGATCACCAAACGCCGTATATTGCATTCGCTTCCGAAGCCATTCGGTCAGTGCATGACCACCGATTGCAACTGTCACACCACGACTGGCTGCCACTTCGTACAGGGCGTTGTACTCTTCGATAAATGTCTCACTCTGAGCAATGTGAGAGACAGAAAGCCACATCATGCGCGGCGAGAATTCCTCGATTGCATCACGAAACGCTGACATCGGTGTGTTGGGGCCGAGGTTGATCGCATCCCAGCCACTGTCCAGGAGTGTGAGTCGAACGAGCAACGTGGGCAGGAGATAATGATCCCCCTCGGGCGATCCGCCAATCGCGACTGGTCGCCCAGGCTGACCCCGGCCGCTCATCATTGGTTGCAGTTCATATAAGGCCGAGAGAAATGCCTGTGTAATGCGGTGCTCATGCATCACCTCGAGTTCACGTGTCTCCCATCGGTGCCCGACCGTATGTAGCACAGGACCGATCACGCGGTCTGCGAGTACTTCGATCGAAACACCACCCCGGTAGGCCCCGTGAATCAAACTCCGGACCAGACCGAGATCGTCAGAATCGATCACGCGATACAATTCCGCCACAATTCGATCAGGATCAGTTGAACCGCCTTCAGTTGGTATCGCAACGAGGCGGGAAAGATCGGCTTCCGGAATCAAGCCATCACGAATCAGCCGCATCACATCTGAAGTAAGAAGTTTGCGATGCTTTCCAGGTGTTCGGTGAGCGGGCAGGATGCCGTCGTCAACCCACCGCTTGACCGTAGTAACACTGACGCCCAGCGCCTGAGCCACCTGGGTGGTGGTCAGATAGGTAGTGCTGGGGGAATCGGATTGGAAATCTGGACGGTTCATACGTTTGAATTCTAGCTCCACTCTGGACAAGAGTCCAATTACTGTCGAAACACATTTCAAATCTCCAGCAGAACGAGCCATTCCCAGTGCACTTCGGACAAGATCACTCCCCACAAAACGAGTATTTTCCAGTTCACACTTGACGGAAGCACTCAAGCGACCGAGAGTGGTAGGAGTAATTAAATTGGACGTTTTAGTCGTTTCAATTGTGCGAGAGATTCATGATTTGATCGATTTCTCAGAAATACTGAATCCGAAACAGCCGAATCGTACGAATTACTCACTGGAACATTCACCCTTGGAGTTAGACCATGTCGGCTATCAACTCTCCAACGCAACGGATGCAACGGACCGCCGATTTACCCGGCTACGTTCAACATGTCAGCTTCAGCGCCCGAAGTGCGGAGAAGGAGTTCAACCCGACGCTACTGCTGGAAAGCACCACGAATCACGACGCCAAGTACATGCCGGATGATGTCACCTGCGATCATGCAAGAAAGATGCACTACGCTGCCTTCCGTATGCACACAGCTCGAACGGCTGCCAGGCGCGAGCACTGGCGAAATGCGTACCTTGGCCTGCGCGACAAGATTGTTCTGGGGAATCGCAAGCTGATCTATCGGGCAGTTCGACGACGCATGACAGCCCCCAGCCGTGCCGACGACATGATTGGTGAGTGCGACATCGTGCTCATCCAAGCGGTAGCTGCGTTCAATCCCTGGATGAATGTCCGCTTTAGC
>JBGTAO010000339.1:0-2889 GCA_041749835.1 Gemmata sp.
CATGAAGCGGATCAAGCGAAGTGGCCAGAGTTGCTTGACGATAGCGAGGACGAAGGCCCGCTTGCTCAGTGGGAAGCCGAGCCAGTGACCACTGGAACGAAGCTGCGAAACATCCGGATCTCGTTCGGGATCGTTCACAAATTGGTGATGTGCGAGATGTTGAAGTCGATAGTGATAAATGCTCGCGAAGAGCGGAAACATGCAAAAGATGTCGGAAGCGAGATCGTTCAAGACTCGGCTGCGGAACAGCGTGTAGTGTGCGCCCTCATGAGAAAGCCCGCTCAGTTGGTGCTGCCCAGCCCCGATAAGCGAGATCGCGAAAAACGCAACCGGAAAGTTCCACCACCACGAAAAGCCCCAGGATTCTCGGGCTTCGAAGAACCAGACCGTCAACGCCACCACCAGCACCAAGTACAAGTGTGTACGAAGGATGTAGTACCAGTTGGTGAGATTATCCGTACGGCGCATCTCTTGTAGCCGGACTTTGAAGTCTGTGTCCGCGAATGATCGCACCGGTGCAGTTGTCGTGCTCATGATTGTGCTGGGGGCTTGAGCAACAAAGTTCGCCTTAACCATGTTGAATCGTGAAGCGCCCAGCGGTCACTTCACCTCGTACAGCTTCTTCACCTTGCTAGCCAGCAACCAGTTCGTGAGTCGTGGGAAGTACTTATTAAATCTTAGTAGCCGACGGGCCTCGCTGCCGAGCACAATTTCCCGACTGTTCTTCCGAATCGCCTTCAAGATTCCAGTGGCGAGATACTCCGGAGTCATGCCTTCTTCGAACTTGATATCCGCTTTGCCGTCCTTGCGGATCAGATTGTGCTGATAGCCACTGTTGGTGAGCCCGGGTACTACCGTGATCACATCCACATCAAAGCGTGCAAACTCACCACGCCAGGCTTCCGACATGCCCACGAAAGCAAACTTGCTGGCGGAGTACTCGGGCCATGCAGGGATGCCTTTGCGACCACACATGGAGGTGATATTCACTACAGCAGGTTGATCACCCTTCATCAAGTGCGGCATTGCTTGGCGTGTAAGTTCGATTGGCCCGAAGAAGTTGACTTCCATCACCTGCCGCAGGATTTCCGGCGTAGAAGTTGCAAAATGGCCCCAGCTTCCAATCCCGGCATTGTTGATCAGCAAATCGAGGCCGCCAAGCTTCTCCACGGCGGTCTGAACAAGCCGCTTGCGATCGTCCGGATTTGTGAGATCCGTGGGAATCGCGTGTGCCTCGAAACCCTGTTTGCGGAGTTGCTCCGCAAGTTCGTCCAGGTTTTCCAAATTTCGTGCTGCCAGGGCCAGGCGTGCCCCACCGCGTGACAGTTCGGAAGCCAACGCTCGACCAATCCCGCCACTCGCACCGGTTAGGATGATTCGTTTGCCAGTCAATTCACGACGCATAGTGTTGGCTCGGTAATGCTCTGGGCGGTCACAACAGTTCACCACGCTCAGTCACTATTTTACCAGGTAAGTGAGCAGCAGTTGGAACTCACCCCGTTTGTGCAGTTCGGCGACCAGTGATCGTGCTCGTATTCGTCGCACTCTTGGTATAACCGGACTCCCGGTTGGGCTTCCCCATGCACCGGTGCCCACGGTAGCATCGGGTTATCTCACGAGCAGCTACCCGGGGGGAACGCCGCGATCTCGCCCTGAAGATCGTGCCGTACGGGTGGCATCACCACGGATGGTGTCGCATGCGGTGGCTCTTGATTGGCTACATGTTCTTGTTTATCGACCGGCCATTTGAAGTCTGGCCCTGGCTGGGTGAGCTGCACATCGAGCGGATCTACATGCTGTTCACGATTGCGGCGTGGACGGTTTATCCCAATAAGCGTTGGCTACCGAATCCACAACATGCGGCCTATTTCGCATTTGCGCTCGCCGTGCTCGTGTGCTGGGTCATGAGCCCGTTTAGTGACAAAGGGCAGCCCATTGTCGAAGATTGGTTTAAAGTCGTGGTCTTCTATGTGTTGCTCGTGACAACGATCCACGACGAGGAAGGACTGAAACACATTGCTGTGGGTTTCCTTACGGTGATGGGCGTCTATCTCTTGCACTCGTTCCGTGAATACCTTGGCGGGCGGCACACTTACCGCATGGGGATTTCGCGCATGATCGGCGTGGATGACACCCTCGGTGATCCAAACAGTTTTGGTGCCAGCATCGTCTTCGCGCTCCCGATTGTCATTGCGGTTTGGAAAGCGGGCCTGGGCGGTCACTGGGGCCGACGCTTGCTTCTGGGTTATGTCGGGCTTTCGACGTTGTGTGTGCTGCTCACGGGCTCACGGTCATCACTCCTCGGCTTACTGGTGTGGTTCACGATCATCATTTGGGGTTCCCGCTATCGCTTCACGGCTTTCGCGGCTTTCGTGTTGGCCGCGCCCGTGGCGTTTTTCGCGCTGCCCGACTCGCTGCAAAACCGCTTCGAGACGATCATCAACCCCGAGGTCGGCCCTGCGAATGCCCGCGAATCGGGCGAAGGGCGACTGGAGGGCTTGATGACCGGGTTCAAGCTCTGGGCTGATAACCCGCTCAACGGGGTTGGGCCTGGAGCCTGGCGGCCAGCAACTCGGACCAAGATCGAGTCCCACAACCTTTATGGTCAAATCGTGGGAGAACTAGGCACACTGGGTTTCGTATCATTCGGCTCGTTGCTCATCTGCTTCTGGTGGAATCTCGCGGCCCTGAGACGTCTCCGGCGGGACTACCCGGAGTGGCAGAACGATTTGCTGTTCACGCTCCCGTCCGCGGTGGGGCTCGCGGTCTTTCTGCTCTTGTTCATGGGAAACTTCGGGCACAACTTGTTCCGCTTCACCTGGCTGTGGTATGGCGGGTTTCTGATCATTGCCCGACACTGTGCCGAGGTGCGAGTGGCCAACTGGGAAC
>JBGTAO010000340.1:0-4483 GCA_041749835.1 Gemmata sp.
CTTTCGAAAGCGGCTCGTTTATCGTTGCGCGGCTTGAGGGCGGCCGGATCGCCTTCGGGGCCAGGTTTCGGCAGTGGCAGCCCTTCGAACTGCGCGACTTTACTTTGCAAGGCGCTTGTCAACTTTTTGCGTGCGGCTGCACTCAGCGACACCGCCAGATCCACATCATTTTGCGCGGCCTTCAAGGCCCGTAGCGCCCGGACCGGGTTCGACTTGAACTGACGCTCGGCGGTCTGGATCGCCTCCAGTACCTGAGCCTCCGCCTTCTGGTCGGCGATCTGCTGCCGGGCACGGGCCTCGGCCAGCGGATCGAGCGGCGGTTGGGGCGGCCGGGCCGTGGCGACCATGCCCAACATGCCGAGCAGAACAGTAGCGGCTACCCGCTGCAGCACATACTGGGGACGATTCATTTCGTCCTCCGGGTGAAACTGGGGACAGAATGTCACAGGTATAACGTACCCGGCAAGCCTACCGTTTGCCAACTCGCTGCGCCACTCGCCGTGTCCAGCCGACAGCCGCTGCCAGTGCAACCGTACTGATCGGCGTTGACCGGTTCTCCCGTCCTGGGTATCAAGCCCGATTAACCCGAACACCGGGAGCCAAGCCATGATTCAGCGCCGTCGTCCCGTTCTGATAGCCGTGGGCTTGCTCGTTGCCATTTCGGGTTCGGTGTTCGCGATCGTGGGTTCATTGATCAAGCGCGAGCCTGAGTTCTATACCCAGGCGGCTTGCCAGGCCGATTACGATGCCCGCGAGAAGGCGTCGCGGCTACTCACCCGTGTCCAGGATCTCAAGAACGATATCCGCACCAAAGGTGAATGGGGCGAGATCTTTACGGCCGAAGAGTTGAATTGCTTCTTCGCGGAAATGATGACCGAGAAAGGCAACTTCACGGGTCTGCTACCCAAGGGCTTTCACTCACCTCGCGTCGCCATCGAGGCGGACCGTCTTCTGTTGGGCTTTCGCTGTGGGGAAGGCTTCTGGAGCACCGTTGTCTGGATCGAACTGCGGGTCTGGCTCGTCGCGGATGAGACGAACCTGATGGCGGTGGAAGTGTGTGACCTGCGGGCCGGGCAGTTGAGCGTTGGTGCGCAATCGGTTCTCGATGCCATCGCGGAAACCGCACGGGGCTCGAATATCGACGTCACGTGGTATCGCCATAACGGCAACCCGGTTGGCCTGTTCCGCTTCTTTCCGGATCAACCACGCCCGGCTTCGCAAGTGCTGACTCTGGAAGTTCGTGAAGGTCGAATCGTGGTGGCCGGTCGCTCACTGGCAGATTCTCAAACTGCAATTCCCAATTCAACGACTACGTTGCGCCCGTGATTCTCAGAAGGGTTGCCATCAGCCTTCCCATAACATCGGGTGCGAGTACAAGTTCACCGGCCAATCGCTGTCCCTCCAGGCGTACCACCACGCTCTGTGCGTCCTCAACGATCCAATCCATACGTCCGGTATCGATGCGTCGAACCGAACCGCGACCACCCGAAAGCGGTCCTTCGTACTCCAGATACTGCAAGCGGTGATCGTGGTTCGGCTCGGCGACCACTGATACCTCGGGAGCAGGGACCGCGTGCAACCGCCAGGCACGCAAGATCTCCCCGGATTGCAGCAACAGGTCGTAGTGCAAGGTCGGCCAATCGTGTTCCAGGAGTACGAACTGCGCCACGGTATGAATGCCCCCGTAGATTTTGGCACTTTGGTCTTGGCACGATTTACGCTGCGACCCGGAGTGCATTCCAGTCTGGGGTACCGACAATTGCCGCGAGTTCCACCAATGGACCAACCATTGCTCGATCCCGGCTTTCCCTTCCCCGAACAACGCCAAACGCCCCGAGGCGATCCGTTGCGTGGTTTCGGGCGTGTTGTCCGCACCCCACACCGCTTTCACCGCATCCGCGATGTGCTCAATGGGGTGAAAGGCATCCAACACACCGGTCGCTTGCGGCACCACGTCCTCACTCAAGTTCCAGATCCACTCGGCTCCATCGGCCAATATCGTCATATCCGATGCCGTCGTCACGCCCAACCGATCGGATTCGCGTCGGACACGACCGGCAAAGGTCTCCGTCTCTTCGATCGCCGCCACGACCGTGCGGATCGAAGGCGTCGAGAGTTCCCGCTCCGCCCAGTCTTCCCACATGGTGGATTTGCCAACTTTTCGCTTGCAAATCACGGCCATCTTCACATCACGCCAACCCGTGTCGGTATTCACTTTGCCCGCGTCGATGGCGACTTCGATGGCTCCCGACGCTTGCTCGAACCGTTCGTCATCCTCAACGCTCGCTCCGAGTTGCCGTGGCCTGTCGGGCCGCCGCGTGCGGACCTGGCGAATGGCGTCGTCGTCCCACTCCCAGCCGCACAACTCCCGAAGAACTGTCTGAGCACGAGCAAAGGGAATCGCGTGTACCGGCGAATGCCGCCATCCGCTATGCCGCAATTGTGAGACGCCCCTCAATTCCCAATGCCGCATCGGCGGGGAAACTCCCGCCAGTGGTGTCGCTGACATATTGACGATGGAGTCGAATCCATCCCACAGCGGTCAAGAGCCAGCCTTGCCGTGGCCCTTTGGAGCGTGTGCAAGGGAACTTTCTGGGAATCGGTGGCTTGTGATTGAAGAGTGGCAACAAGAGTGGTCCGAAGGAGTTTGCGTCCTTCGGTGAGGGCGAGCTGCTCGGAAGCGTCAACAACAGCGCCGTGTGGTGGAGTAACCGCCTGCCGTCGCAGAGCAGAAACGTAAGCGATCGCCTGTTCGAGGAACAACCGTTCTGCGTCCGTCTGATTCTGCATGGTGAGCGTTGGGATCTTTGCCCCTCCAGTATGGGATCGGCCCTGCGAATACCTTACCCATTTCCATGTGCCAAAATCTACAGGGGCACCCTCCTGGACAGTGTTCGGGTGGCTTGACACTCTCCGGGTGCAGTCCTAACATACCCGTCTTACTTCGTACTTTGACCAGATCACGAGAAGTGTCATGGCAGTTCCCAAGAGGCGTACATCCCGCTCCCGGAAAGGCACCCGGCGAAGCCATCACCACATCACGGCAATCCAGATTCAGTATTGCCGCCGTTGCAACGAACCCATTCTCCCCCATCGCGTTTGCTCGAACTGCGGCTTTTATCAAGGTCGCGACGCGATCGTTGTAGAAAATGACGAAAAGACGACGGCGGGCAAGTAAGGGAAGTGCCACATGCGGATCGCGCTCGACGCCCTGGGCGGGGACCATGGTCCGGGTCCAAATGTGGCCGGAGCAGTTCTCGCATTACAAACAGCACCCGATCTGAGCATCGTTCTGGTTGGCAATCAGGCCCAGAACGAGCAACTGCTGACGCAGCTGGGCACCGTTCCCCTGGAACGGATTCTACACGTCCACGCCCCCGTTGCCGTCGATATGAAGGAGAAACCTTCCGACGCGCTTCGCAGGAAGCCCGACGCCAGTATTTTCAAGTGTTGGCAGTTACTCGCAGAAGGGCAAGTCGATGGCCTGGTGAGCGCCGGGAATACTGGTGCCATCGTGGCGGGTGGCCTGCGCACACGCAAGTTCCTGAAGTGTGTTCACCGCCCGTGCATTGGCACCGTGATGCCCACTGCGCGGGGCCGCTCCATCATTGTCGATGTCGGGGCCAACATCTTCCCGAAACCCCGACATCTTCTGGAATACGGAGTGATGGGCTCAGTGTTCGCTCAAAAGGTTCTACAAATCGAGCGGCCCACCATTGGGCTCATGAATGTGGGCGAAGAAGAAGGTAAAGGCCACGAGTTGGTGCAGAAGACCTACGAGTTGTTCCGAACCAGTCCTTTGCGTGATCGATTTGTCGGGAACATCGAGGGGCGCGATATTCATCGCGGTGCGGTCGATGTCGTCGTCACCGATGGCTTCACGGGGAACGTGGTGCTGAAGCTGACCCAGGGCGTCTTTGAATTCGTGATGAATGTTGTGAATCAGGAACTGATCGCCGGGCTGACCACCGAAAAAGAGTTCGCACAGGGTGCGCTCAAGGGAATGTTAAGCAAGTACCACTACAGCGCGTTTGGCGGTGCGCCTCTGTTGGGTGTCGATGGCGTCTGCATCATTTGCCACGGCAGCTCGAAGGAACGGGCCATCGCCAACGCTTTGGGCCTTGCGGCCCAGGAAGTACGCACACACGTCAACGACGGGATTGTGGCTGAGTTGGAAGCACTCCCGCCCGATGAGGAATAACCCGACCAATGCTGTCGATTCGGCCCCGTATGCCGTTGCTGGGATGAACCATGTCTCGAACTGCTTTGTTGTTTCCGGGTCAGGGTGCGCAAACGGTTGGCATGTCCGGTCCGCTGTGTCACGCCTTGCCAGCGGCACACCACCTGTTTGAGCAAGCCTCGGCCATTCTTGGCTACAACTTGCTCGAAGTCTGCATGATTGGCCCGGTGGAACGCCTCAATGCCACGGATGTGAGCCAGCCCGCCATCTTCGTGTCCAGTCTGGCCGCGCTCGAACAATTGA
>JBGTAO010000341.1:0-2605 GCA_041749835.1 Gemmata sp.
GTCGCGACTGCGGTTGCCAAATCGGATTTGAGAAAAACATCTTTGCCGTGGCTACTCACCCACCCGACGTGTGCGGCGACGTGGTTTGCCGAGGCGGCTCACCCACTGGTCGAGGTCCACTTTTCGCCGGCGAAGCAAGTCGCCCACCGCGACGGCTGTGGGCAGCAAGTCTGCCGATTTGAGCCGGTACCACGACGAGCGGGATAATCCTGTGTACCGGATCGCTGCAGGCTGATCGAGAAGCGCGGGCGCGGTGGCCTGTGATGCCACCAGTTCTGCTACGGCTGATTTCACCGCCAGTATGATTTGCTCGAAGTCTTCTTTGCCCAGGCGATGATCTGACGTGCCTGTCACCGAGGTGCCTCCATGTTGGTGCGCGTTTGATCGTTTGGGCGACCTACTCGGGTTTACCATGGCGAGTGCTGTAAGCGCAAGCCCGAATGAAATCCCGGAGTGCGCCCAGATAACCCAAGGTGTTCCTGGACAGCGGGTTAACGAGGTTGAGAGTTATTTTTCGAGGGCCAGAATTGGACTAACGTTCTTACGTGTGACTGCTGGTATTGCAGGTGATGAGGGTGCAGTTCCGCCCGCTCCGGATTTCGTGGCCGATCGATCGGCCTCGCACAGCGCGGGTGGTGACGGGGTTGAGGGAGTCAGGTCTGGGGACCGAGAATTACGTTCAGGATGCCCAGCAACCCCACGGTCAGCGTTTCGAGTTCGGTTCTGCTCAGGTTGGCCAGTGGATTGGTCTCCACTGCCACAATCGGTAGGGCCAACCTGGACACAGCGGCCGTTAGGTCTTCGGTGCGGGCGTGTGCGTACACCGCTTGCGAAAGACGGGGATCGCTATGCCGCGCCAGGGCCTGTAGCGTCTTGGGACTGGCCCCACTGCCAGCCAGCGAGGACACAAAACTATGTCGCAATGCATGAAAGTCTGCGTGGGCAGTGCCGTTCACCGTCTCGGTGGCATATGCGATTCCGGCGACATTCAGATCATGGCGGAGCATCTTCGCAGCGTGGATGTACCACTTACCCGGCCACACCGGCTTCCCCTTGGGCTTCGCGGTCAGGTAGTCGTTCATCATTGCGGCCACACCGCCAGCCAGTGGCATCAGCACCGGCTTGCCGTTCTTCGTGTCCCGGCCGGACAGGGACACCATCGGGGACACCCCACCCAAGTCGAAGTTCTCTGGCTTCAGAGCAGCGAGTTCAGCAGCACGCAGACCCGTTGAGAACGCCGTGAGATACAGGTGGAACCGATCGTTCCCTGATAGCGTCCGGATCGACTTGGAGCTTGCCCGAGCTGCTTCCAGTAGCCGGCCCAGTTCGGCTGGGGTAATCTCACGTCGAGCATGCTTCCTCTGGTTCGCCACGTCGAACCCCGGGATGGTATCAAACAGGTCAGCGCGGACGGGTGCCTTCTTGGCAAACCACCTCATGAACCGCCGCACTGCTGCCAGCATGAACGCAGCACTCTGCGCCGAGATGCCACCATCCTTGCGGGTTTTCTGTGTGCGTGCCGTCAGGTACCGGGCCAGACGTGCCGGCGCGGACTCGTTCAGATCACTGGGGTAGCGGAGCCCGCACCCTGCGAGTGTGTCTCGCACACGTTGTACGACGAGTTGCACTTGCTCGGGGTTAGGGGCCCGGCGCTGGCGTCCCTTCACAGATGCCAGGCCCAAAGCAACATCGTTTTCGAAGGCCTTGAGATGCTCCTTCAATGGCTTCCGGGATTCGGCCGGATCAGGAACACCAGCGTGCCCCTGTTCCGCACGGGCTACCAGTTCCCGTAACATCCGTTTGGCCGCTTCCTTGTCCGTAGCCAGTGGTACCCGTTTCTTGGGTGGTAATCCCGGGATACCCTGCGCATACCACTTGGTGAGCTTCTGTGTGACCTTCTGGGCACCAGCAGTGCCCGCGGGCACCGTCTTGCCGTTCGCATCCACCCAGGTCGTCTTGAGTTGTCTCACCAGACTGGCCATCACTGCACTCCGGGTGGGCTGCGAACATGATTACCCAGGATACACCGGATACACCCCGGGATACACCCGGGATGGGGATTTCTGGGGACAGTAGGGAACAGTTGGACACTATCCGTGTTGATGTAGTGGAACGGTGGAACTGGGCAGAATTGCCTGGGAAATGCAAGAAACCCCTGGTTTCGCAGGGGTTTCTTTCGAGAGGCCTCGCCCGGATTTGAACCGGGGAATGACGGTTTTGCAAACCGTTGCCTTACCACTTGGCGACGAGGCCAACAATCCCTGGGCTTGGAGCATGCTATCGAGCCGATTACAAGCTGTCAATCGCCCCAAGCCACTCAATCGGTTTCACGAGATGGCCGACTTGAGCCGTTGAGCCAACACGGCTAGTTGTCGCTTGCATTCGTCGCGAGCCGGGATGTAACCCGAAGCGGTCACCGATCCCGATTTCAAATAGTTCAGAACAACGGACTCGGCCTCCAGGTACCCGCGACACCCTTCCACTACCAGTGCCGCGAGGTCATGGGGAATCGTCGTCACGCCGTTCCGGTCGCCATGCAAGAGCTCACCGGGATTAATCCACACACCACCGACGCGCACGGGCACATCGAGTTCCACGATCTGGG
>JBGTAO010000342.1:0-9419 GCA_041749835.1 Gemmata sp.
CTGCAGTCGGCGGGCACCGGGGGTGTTCGGATCATCGGCAATGATGCGGTCCACCCGGGCGTTGATCCACTCGGCTCGGGTCGCATCGGATGGCGCGTCGAAGAGACCGTAGAGGAAGCCCATGGCCATGGCGTTAGTGCGCGGTTGCAGTGTGGCTTGCATCTGCAGAATGGCATTGAGTTCGTCTTCCACGAGGACCCAGAGACCCGATTCCACGAGAACCCGGCCATTGAGTCGGGCGATTCCCGGGTTCATCCGCAACGCACTCGGGCCGAGCACAGTGAGTGCGGCGCGAGCCTTGATGGGATTGCCGGCCCGCATCCAGAGTTGGGCTTCGGTGACGCAGGCCCACGGGTGGTTCGGGGTGATCTCGCGGGCCAGTCGGCAGGCCTCCAGGGCATCGTCGGGTCGATTGGCCGCCAGGCATGCCGCAGCCGCGAGGCACCATTTTGCGGGATCGGTCTTCGCGGCTCGCGCCGATTGCACAATCGTTGCCGCCAGTGTTCGCACGCTTTCGTCGGTGCCATTTATGGCGATCAAGGGAATGAGCATCTCGTACAGTTCGCCACTCTCGCCGCACGCTTGCAGTCCATCGAGCAGGTGGCGCACAGCATTGGCGGGCTTCTGCTCCTGTATCGACAGTCGGGCTAACCCGCGATACGCATCGGGTTCCTTGGGTGCCCGGTCGCGGATGGTTTGCCAGGCAATGCGCGTTCGGTTCTCGATGGCCTTGTTCAAGGCGTTGAAGCGTTCATCGGGGAGGCGGGCGGGGTCGTTCTCGCGCAAGATGGCGAGCGCTGCTCGCATCCGCGGTCCGAGTTCGGCCAGTTGGATCAGCACCGGGATGTCGCCCGAAGCGGCGGCTGTGGTGACCGCGTCTTCCACGAGTCGATCGGCCACGGCCCAGTATTCCGACAGTTCCACGAGCGAAGTGGTATCCGTGAAGGGTTCCAGGTAGCAACTGACGAGTTGGGCCTTCGATCCCGGTGGTGCGCTGGCAGCGGCTCCGCCACGCATGACGGGCACCAGTCGCCGCACGATGACCCGGCGAAGGTGAGCCGAATCGCGGCCCAGCAAATCGGAGAGGCGCAAGGCATAGAGCAGGCCACCCGGCCCGAGCCCGGTTTCGGGATCTTCCGGATCGGGGAGCAAAGCCAATTGTTCGCCGGCGAGCGCCGGATCGCGCAAGACCTGTAGTGCATGGTGGGCGAGCGCACAACGAGCGAGCCAGTCCTTGGGGTTCTTGGCCAGTAGCTTGTTGGCTTCGCGGGCCGCTTCGGTGAGGCGGTCCGCCTTGATGTGCTCGTTCAGCAGGAACGCGGCCAATTCCGGCGTATCGTCCTGAGCCTCGCCCTTGCTGAGGATCTCGCGGTAGCGCAGCGCCGTCGCATCGTCGGGCTTGGCTTCCAGAATCTTATCGAGCGAGCTCAGCATGCCGTCCATATCCGACTTCCGCACTGCGGTGGCGTACTCGCCCCAGCCTGCGGCCAGTTCTCGCGCCGCCGTTCGCTTCTTGAGGTGTGTGAAGCCGTAGTACGCCGAGGCGGCGGTACCGACCAGGAGTACGACGACGAGACCGATTCGCACGATACGCGGCTGATAGCGGAACCAGCGTGCGAAGTGCCGGAACGGGGCGAAGAGCCACCAGAGCCGGGAGAATCGAGTTGCGGGCTTATTGGCGGTTTTCACGGGTAGTTATTATCGCGTTTCAGGTTCGAGGTCCAATTGTTCCATCGTACCCGGTGAATGGACCTTCGCCAGGCGATGTCGATGAAGGATTCATGAGAGCAGCAGATTCGCGCCTGCTCTCAACTCGAACGTCGGTGTGGGTGGATGCAAGTTGGCCGGGCTGCCATCGTGCACTCATTCGGTGGGGCGTTTCTCGTGTTCATTCTCGTAATGTGTGATCTTGTCGGTACGTCGGGTGTGGCGGCCGCCCTCAAATTCGGTCACCAGCCAGGCACGAACCATGTTGTCGATCTGTTCTTCGCCGAGCAGATCAGCGGAGATGCACAGCACGTTGGTGTCATTATGGCGTCGGCTGAGTTCGGTATCGATGACATCGCGGCAATTGGCAGCACGGACGCCGACAACCTTGTTGGCAACGATGCACATGCCGTGGCCCGTTGCACAAATCAGGATACCGCGATCGACGGCCCCCGTGCTGACAGCTTCCGCAACCGGAATGGCATAATCGGGGTAATCGACGCTGGCAGCGCCATTGACGCCGACATCGTGTACCTCGTGGTTCAGCTCGTTCAAGAGGCCAACCAACCGCTGCTTCACATTCACTCCGCGGTGGTCGTTGCCCACGGCGATCTTCATTGCCCCACCCACTCCGGAAGGAATCGCTCCAGGTGTGTCTCTATCGTACGGGCACACTCCCGGTAGACATCGAGCCCTGCGCCAATCGGATCGTCGAGATCATCGGACCCGCACAACAGTCGGGGAGTTGGCCCGACCCCCGGGAAGCGCTCCGCCAACAGGACAACGTGGCCATGTGTCATGGCAATAATGTCGTCGGCCGCCGCCAGAACCTGCGGATTCACGGATCGGCTGCGGTGGTGTTCCAGGCTCGCGCCCAACTCGGTCGCCACGGCAACCGACTCCTCGGACGCAGGGCTGCCGCCGTAAGTGGCCACACCCGCCGACATGATCCAGACACCTCTGCGCGGCAACTCTCCCACGCTACACCCCAGCCGTGCCGTCAGCAACTTTTTCGCCAGCGATTCGGCCAGTGGGCTCCGGCACGTATTCCCGGTGCACACGAACAGGACCAGCCGGGCCGCGAACTTCTCCACCTCATCTTGCGAGAAGAGTCCGGGTTCCTCGATCACGAACCCCGCTTCCTCACAGCGCACCACCGTGGGTTGGCACCCTCCTGGTTCCGCACCGACCGAGATGGCCAGAGCGTCCGGGTCGGTCAACAAGTCGAGCACGCTCTCGACGGTAGGGAGAAACGTATCGAGCACCAGCGCCGGCAAGCCGAGTTTGGGAATGATCGCTTCAAAGAGGGCATGCTCGGGGCAGCGTAACCGCAGGGTGTTCGTGCCACGGGTCAGGTATTCGCCCACACCCGGAGGCCATTCTGCGGGCCAGGTTGGTGTTCCGGGAAGTGCGATCAGAAGCGGGCCAGGCCAGGCGCGATTCGTCAGCCGTTGTGCGGAGAGCGGCACGGGAAGCCCGAACAAACGTGCGTCGTCTGCCGTCCAGGCGAGGAGCGCTGCCCGGGTGTTGGTGGCAGTGGTGATCGCATGGAGCAAATCGAGCGTCTGCGGCAGGGCCGGGTTCACCACGACGGTGTAGCCACAATCCCCGGGCAAAACGACCGCCGAGCCCGCGACAAGAGAATCCCGGACAACCCGGACGAGATCGTCCGGATCGACACTCGGGTTCCAGTCCAGGACCGTCGGCATCGGGGGTAACTCTCCGCAGCATCGAGTGTTTGGGCACGTACTCTCCACACTTTATGGATGACGCCGCGAAATACCAGCCAGTCGCCGCAGTCGCCGTTGTGCTTTCCCCGGCGAGACCTGTAGACAATTCCCGCGAAGGATTCGTACCCGATCCGGACAATAGAACTGTGACCGGTGAGATGCGAGACCAGCGGATGCCACACGACCGACCGAACGGACACGAACGAGCCGTGCGCGATGCCGTGCTGGCCGGCGATTCCGCCGCGTGGCGGGGTTGGTACGCCTCGTATTTCGACCGAGTCGCCCGCTACGCCCGCTGGCGCTGTGGTGGACGAGCCGATCTGGCGGATGAGGTGATTCAGGAAGCATGGTTGACGGCGATCCGCCGACTGAAATCCTTCGACCCCAGCCGTGGCACATTCTTCGACTGGTTGCGTGGGATTGCCGCAAACGCGGTTCGCAATGCCCTCCGCGCCCGCCAGCGGCAGCAGAAGCGTACGCGTCAACTGGTGCCCGCCGACGATGCTTGTGCCCCGGAGCCCGACTCGATAGCAACCGACCAGGCGGAACACGTGGCCACGGCGCTCGCCGAGTTGCCCGAACATTACGAAGCGGTACTTCGAGCGAAGTACCTCGATCAGTTGCCGGTGAACGCGATTGCAGACGAACGAGGCGAGACACCCAAGGCCGTGGAATCGCTGCTGACGCGAGCACGGCAGGCGTTCCGGGAGGCATATGAGAAGGCCAACCATGCGTGACTCCGACGACGAACTTGCTGAACTGCTCGGGCCTCCCGCCGAGCATGTTTCCCCGGCATTGCATCACGCGTTGCTTCGCCAAACCGAGCGAGTAGTGCAGCAGCGACTTTGGGTGCGTCGCATCATCCAGGCGATCGCAGTGGCCTCGGTATTCATGCTGGGGAGTGGTTTCGGTTGGTGGGCTCGCTCAGGGAACCGGCCAGAGTTGGCGACTGTGGATCAACAACCCATGCTGATTCCGATCGTCGTGCTCGTGCCAGTTCCCGGCGAACCGGCCATATCGGCTCCGCTTCCCAAACCGCCGCCGATATCCGCGACACAAATCGAACTGCGGGCCGAGTTGGCCGACGACCCTGCGGAAGTGGCCAGACTGTACCGCACCGCCGGCGATGCCTTCCTGCGTGATCAAGATTATCGCAACGCCACGCGCTGCTATCAGCTCTTTCTCACGCAAGCGGGCGACAGCGCCTTGTTACTCACGCCCACGGATTCCTGGCTCTTGACGTCTCTGAAGAACGCTGCTTACAAGGAGAAGTTTCATGCTCTTGCACCGATTGACGGCTAGTGCGCTCTTGTTGTTGGGGTTCGGTGTTGCCACCGTATGGGGGCAGCCACCGGTGAAGCCGCCCGTGAAATCGCCTGCAGAGAAGAAGGCGGACAAGGCGAGTAGTACCGAGGCCGTCGTTGCCGCGGCGCTGATCCATGATCCCGATGTTCAAATGGCCCGGGCCAAGATTCAACTGGCCGAGGCAGAATTGGCGAAATCCAAGCAGGCGGTGGTGCTGAAGGTGCTCGCGCTCACCGCGACCATCCAGGAACACAAACAGATGATTGACCTATACAAGGTGAGCCTGGTGAGAAAGCAACAACTCGTGCAATCGGGAGTGATCCAGGCCAGTGAGTTGTTGGCCGATCAACAGAAACTGGAGACGCTGGGTGCGGCGCTGGCACGCGCCGAAACAGAGCTGAAACTTCTCACGGGAACCGCTGGCACGGCATTTGGTGCAGCCGATCCCATGAGGCTCGAAAGTAGCTTTCTTCTGAGAGCGAGAGCCCATCTGGATGGTCAACTGCTGAAAACAGATACTCTGCTACAAATGGAGCAGGCGGTACTGGATTACAATCTGCGCCTGCCGCGCGAGGCACCTGTTGGCGATATCGCCGACCAGATTCGTACCGGGCTAAACACGCCCGTGAAACTGGGCGCAAAGGGAGATCGCTTCACGATCACCCAAGCCTTTGAAGCGTTCAAGAAGGAAGCGGGACTTGATGTGCCGGTGCGTACCATGGAACGTGGCCTATTGGACCACATCAAGATCGAGTCGGAGGGTGAGACGCTGCCGATCGGTGCCTGGCTTCAGTTGTTCGAAGACGATCGATCGAACCCAGGTGTGAACTTCCACTTCTACCTTCGCGATTACGGGATCCTGTTTACCAATCCCAATTCCGCACCCAAGGATGCCCTGCAATTGATCGAGTTCTGGAAGATGAAGCCCGTGAAAGCGAAAGACGTCGCGCTGCCACCGACGGGCGGCAAGTAAAACGCCCGCCATTAGTTTTGCTCGCCCGGCGTGAACGCCGGGCTAAATGACCGGGAGCGTTTTGTGTTGCTCGCCCGTCATTAGCCCACGGCTTGCCGGGGGCGTGTTGTGTTTTGTGTTGCTCGCCCGGCGTGAACGCCGGGCTAACTGGCCGGGTTAACTGGCCAGGGGCAATCGAAATCACTGGAACTCGTAGCCGATATCCAAGGCGATTCGGCCATCGGGCAGCTTCCGGATGTTCGTGATCCACACCGGTAGGCCACCGCCCAACTGGCTCTTACTGCTGGGGATCGTGTACGGAGTGAAGCTGTTGTTTGCAGCACTCGGGAACGGGACCGAGGCCGGGAACGCGCTGGGTCCGCGAGCCCCTTCGATCCCGTGCGATTCCTCCAAAATCGGCTTGTTGTTCACTACCCGCCAGATCAAGAGCCCTTCGCCGGGCAGCAGTGTATCCCAGCCCGCCTTCTTCCGGTTCTCCAGCAAGAAGTATTCGCTCCCATCGGCTCGCACCATCACCTTGATGCACTGTGTGGGGTCGTCGTTGATCGGCGAGAGGATCAGCTTTTGCTTCACTCGGGGGTCGATCACGATGGGTTTGGCCCAGCCGAGTTGCTCCTTGCACCACGCGGAGAAGTGTTGCGGTCGGCCATTGCCAATCTGGTTGGACATCGCGCACCATTGCCACACCCCTTCGGAACCGGGCTGCTCGGGGCGAGCGTACAGGTCGGGCAAGCCGAGCATGTGGCCGAACTCGTGGCAGAAGACGCTGATATCGTTCATGCGATTGCCGCCTTCTTGAACGATGAAGTACGGGATGCTCCGGCCGTTGTAGCGCACGTTCGCCCGGTGCGGCCAGTACAGCCCGCCACGCGTCGTGTTCACACGCCCGCCGGCGTAGAGGAAGAAGATGCCGTCGTATTCCTTGAGCGCATCTTTGCCATTCGCCTTGGTGTAAAGTTCGAGCGATTCGGTGAGCAGCGAAGTCTTTTCCTTGGTGCTGGTGCCGCTGCCCGAGGTGTAATCCATCCGCTTCTTGGAGGCTTCGACCCAGCCGATGAACTTGCCTTCGATCTTGAAGTTGCCGTAGCTCAATTCCTTGTAGTAGTCGTTCATACTGCCATAGACACGCTCGCCGGTGGCACTCTTGCCGGAATAGCTGTCCATGCTGAACATCGACTCTTCCCAGTCCTTGTCCTTGATCTTGGCGTTATGTTTCACATCCGGGTACTCGATGCCCAGAATGGCGAGCTTGTAGGTGGGTTTGCGCCAGGCCCGGGGAATACGATCGTCCCAGCCGGCTACACCACGGCCACCCTTGGGTTCAACCACCTCCGGGACCAGAAAGACGCGCGTTTCAGCTTGTTCGCCCTTACGGGTGTAGACGACGTTGACCCGATCGCCAGGTTGCTTGTTGGAAAGCGAATTGCGGAAGGCGGTATCGGTTTGAATGGCGCGGCCATCCAAGCTAATGATCACATCACCCGCCTGGATTCCCGCCATCTCGGCAGGCCCATTGGCCGTCACTTCGGCAATCTTCAGACCGCCCATCCCGGGCTCGCCCAGCGTTACACCCATCACGGCTCGTGCAGTCGAGAGTGAGAGTGGTTTGGTGGCCGGCTTCAGAGTGGCCGTGGCCTCGATCTGGCGTTCACCACGCTGAACCTGCAAGGCAACTGTGTCGCCGGCGAGTTTGCCACGCAAGATGTCACGCACCAGGCCGGCCGAACTGGCTCGTTGGCCATCAATCTTGAGAACCGTATCGCCTTCCTTCAACCCGGCCAACTCAGCCGGCGACTCCGGGGCGATGGCTTCAATCAGGACGAGCTTGTCCTTCTCCGTAATCACCACCCCGAAGAACCCCGCGGGTGCGGCGTTGGTCGTGCCGGTGAAATTGAACTCGTTCGGGTTCGCCTTGATGGCCTGGTTAATGGTCTTGTATCCCGGCAAGTGAATCACCGGCCGAGGTGGCGGCGCGACTTCGGGAGCAGTGCGGGCGACGGTTGCGCCCAGTACGACGGCCAGTACGGCCGCGGAGAACAGGCGGATGCGCGTCATGGTGGCAGCGGGTTGTTGTGTGAAAATGATGAGAAACGCACTAGCGATTTGTAAACTCTTGCGTGTGAGAAGGGAATGAAAACCCGCCTAAAGAAGCGGTATTTCCAACTCGGGCGTGTGGCCAAAATTCGTGCAGGTTTTCGCGGTACGGCCTCAGGGTTGCCCCTGCAGGGGTGGCCGCTACAATACTCAATCTTTCATCTGTCTCGATTTCTCAGGAGTAGGTGCTATGGCACACAAGAAAGGCCAGGGCTCAGTCCGCAACGGTCGCGATTCGACGTCCAAGCGGCGTGGCGTCAAGGCTTACGGCGGTGAGTTTGTCACCACCGGCAGTATCATCATCACCCAGTGCGGCACGCGGTATGCGCCAGGTCGCTATGTGCGCCGGGCCAAGAACGATAGCCTGTTCGCACTCACCGAAGGCACGGTCTACTTCGACCAGAGCGGTAAGCGCGTCAACCTCATTCCCGCCGAAGCCGATTGCACCAAGATTGGCTGATTGATCTGCAACACGTCTCGTGACTTGGTCTTCGCCCGGTAATCACAAACGCCAGAAGAAGAACCGGGGTGCACACCACCCCGTTCGCCCAAAACCCACACCCGACTATGCGCCATACTTGCCGAGTCGCCCGGCATGCGCCATCGCCATTAGCATCAGATGCATGGCCTGGAATTGCCCCAATCCGCCTTGTAAACAAGCGCTTTCGCTGAACTCCGTCACACCGTCGGGCCGTGCCAGATCGGCTTGGATCAGTGTGGGCACGGGGTGCCAGGAATGGCTCTTCATCTTGCTCGGCGTGCTGTGATCGCCGGTGACGATGAAGACATCCGGGTTCAACTTCACGATGTCCGGAATCACCGCGTCCAGCGCTTCGATCATTTGCACCTTGGCGGGGAAGTTGCCGTCTTCGCCCGTGCTATCGGTGTACTTGTAGTGCAAGAAGAAGAAGTCGTAGTCGTTCCACACCTTGGCGAGCGTGTCGACCTGTCCTTGAAGCGTGGTGCCCGGTTCCAGGATGTCCATACCCACCAGTCGCGCTAGCCCACGGTACATGGGATAGACGGCGATTGCGGCGGCCTTCAGCCCATACACATCGGCGAATGTTGCGATCTTGGGGAAGGTGGCGAAGCCGCGAAGCGTGATGCCGTTAGTTGCCCCTTCACTCGCCAGCACCTGTTTGGCCTGGGCGAAGAACTGATTCACCACATCGGCGGTCTTCTGTGATGCCGGGTCGTGCCCTTCGGCCTTGAGCGGGACCACGCCAACGGCCTGCGGGTCGGTGTCGTTCACCCGGTCGCTCAGGCCATCGCCCCGAATCACCAGCACGAAACGGTGTTCCTTGACTGGTTCCACGAAAATTTCGACGCCCGGAATCGTGATGGCTCGTAATCGCTCGACGGCGGCCTTGTTCTTCTCGTTGGTGGGTCGGCCGGCCCGGCGATCTGAGATGGTGCCATCCGCTGCCAGGGTGCAGAAGTTCCCACGAATGGCGACATCGCGCGGGCCGACGGCAAAGTTGATTCCTAGTGCTTCGAGAATACCGCGGCCAATGCGATATTCCAGCGGATCGTAGCCAAACAGAGCCAGGTGCCCCGGCCCACTACCGGGCGTGATGCCGGGCAGCACCGGAATGGAAAGCCCCGTCACG
>JBGTAO010000343.1:0-5680 GCA_041749835.1 Gemmata sp.
GGCGCTTCAGCTTCCCCGTGCGGATTACTTATCCCCGGTGGCCCCGCAGCCGTGGCATTTCCGCCAATCGGTCGATTACTCGGTAACCGCGAACAAAGCGATCCTGGATTACGCGGCCCGGCACAAGGAGCAACTGCTCCACAACATTTGGTTGATGGGTAAGAATGCCATCGAGCGCGGCAATCGCGATAGTTGGACCGTGACGCCCAAGGTTGTTGCGGCTGCGAAAGGTGTTCGCGGTGGTGCTGCGGAATTCGAGAAGTTCTTCCGTGATCCGACCAAGCGCGATCCCCGTGGATACATCATCCCTGCCGACCAATCCGATTTTTTGACTGCCACGAAATTCGTAAACGTTCTCCTGGCGACCGGCGTGCAAGTCCATCAAGCCACCGAGCCGTTCGCCATCAAAGGTCGCAGCTACCCTGCTGGCTCTTATGTGGTGAAGAGTGCTCAACCGTTCCGTGCGCATGCGCTCGATATGTTCGAGCCACAGGATCACCCAGACGATTTCGCTTTTCCAGGAGCCCCACCCACACCGCCTTACGATGCAGCCGGATGGACACTGGCCTATCAAATGGGGGTGCAGTTCGATCGGTTACTGGAAAACTTCGAGGGGCCATTCCAACGACTGCCCGAAATCGTAGGCCCACCTGCTGGCACCGTGACCGAAGTGAAGGGTGCAACAGGGTTCTTTTTGACCGCAGCCACAAACGATGCATTTCGTGCAGTAAACCAACTCCTGGTCGCCGGAGAGGAAGTCTACCGACTTCGCAAGCCGATCGAGTTCAAAGATCAGAAGTACCCGGCAGGAACGTTCTATGTGGTCAAAGCGGAAAAGACCCAGGAGCGCCTCGAAGGCATTGCACGGCGCTTGGGTACGAGCTTTCGCGGGAGTCCTGACCGGCCGGGTGAGGGAGCGATCCGCCTGAAGCCCGCACGAATCGCCCTCTGGGATCGCTACGGAGGTTCGATGCCTTCGGGCTGGACCCGCTGGCTCCTGGAGCAATTCGAGTACCCGTTCCACGTCGTTTATCCACCGGAACTGGACAAAGGTGATCTTCGCGCCAAATACGATGTGATCGTGCTGGTGGACGGTGCTCTCAGTGGCGGTGGTCGTGCGGCCGGTGGAGGAGATGCACCGCCACCAGATGTTGGTGTGGTGGATGAACTCGGCCTCCCAGCGGAATATCGGGGACGGCGCGGCCGCATCTCGACCGAGCGCACCGTACCGCAACTCAAGAAGTTCCTGGAAGCGGGTGGCACGATCCTCACAATCGGAAATTCAACATCCCTGGCCACGATGCTGAAGTTGCCCGTGGAGAATCATTTGGTGTTAGCAGATGAGCAGGGCCGCGAGCGACCACTCGGTCGCGACAAGTACTATATTCCTGCTTCAGTTCTTCGAGCGAAGGTGGATACCGAGCAACCACTGAGTTGGGGGCTTGGTGATGAGGTGGACGTGATGTTCTCCGGAAGCCCGACCTTCCGCATCACGACGGAAGCAAAAAAGAAGGGAATCCGCCCGGTGGCAACCTTCGCCGGGAAGACTCCGCTGCGGAGTGGCTGGGCATTCGGCCAAGAATACCTCGACGGTGGAATTGCCGTGCTCGACATACCAGTTGGTAAAGGACACCTCGTATTATTCGGGCCTCAGATCCTTTTCCGAGCCCAACCGCATGGAACCTTCAAATGGTTCTTCAACGGTATCGTCCGTTCCAGTGAACAACCCGAATGAAAGGCGCTCCAACCGCTCCAACCGGTCCCCGTGGCCTCCATCCATTTGGGCATTGTTCTGTGAGCAACCCGATGCGTGGAGCCCGAAGCAATTGGTCTGAACCCTGCAACCGCTACGCTCCTTAACTTGTTTCGAGTTGAGTCACTGATTCAACTCCGCCGCCAGACAATGTTTGCCACCCCGTGTTCTCAACTGGTAACCTGGATAACTTCTATCACCTTTTCTTGATGGTCACACTGCCATGACCCACAGATTGATTGCTGCCGCCGTGTTAGTCGTCGGCCTGACGACGACTGCACAAACACAAGATCGCGTGACCGGAGCAAACTATCCGCTCGCGCAAAAGTACGATCGGGCCTTTATCACGCGAAATGTCCAGGAAGCTTCTGTCTTCCCGCAATGGATTGGGAAGTCGGATGCGTTCTGGTATTCCGCGCGCACACCCACAGGAACCAAGTACTGGAAAGTCGATCCGGCCAAGAATGAACGCAACCCACTGTTCGATCATGATGTCTTCGCGGCAGCCCTGTCCGAAGCATCGAAAAAGCCGCTCGATGCCGACACGCTCAAGTTGGACACCGTCACGGTGGTCGAGAGCGGGAAAACAATGAACTTCGTGTTCTCCAACTCGCGATACGAATGGGATCTGGCCGCCAACAAGTTAAAGACTGTGGGGAAAGCCACAGGCCGTGCGCCAGGTGCCGGCCCCATGACCGCAGAAACCATCGAGCGGTTGCGTGGGCAACTTGGCGATGAGCGGGTAAACGAAATGCTCCGCCAACTCCGCGATGGAGAACTGAAGAAAGACGACAAAGTCGACGAGAAGAAAGACGAGAAACAAGAAGAGAAACAAGAAAAAACACAAACCAAAAAAGGGCCACCCACCGGAGGCAGCACGACTTCGTACAAGAACTACGCACCAGATAAGAAAAAGTACGTGTATGCCTTCAAGCACAACCTCTATCTCTGTGAGGATGGTCAACCCGAAGACAAAGCCACGCAACTCACCACCGATGGTGTCGAAGATTACTCGTTTGCTGGTGGAGGTGGGGGTGGTTTTGGAAAAGGAAACGCCGGTACTGCTGGTGCGACGACCACGGATCGCAAGACCCGCACGAACGTGACCTGGTCGCCCGATTCCAAAGCTTTCTACCTCACCCGCACCGACAGCCGTGGTGTCAAAGATCTTTATCTGGTCGATTCCGTCGCTTCACCTCGGCCGAAACTCGAGCAATACAAATACCCCATGCCTGCTGAGGAAGCAGTTCGGAAGCCCGAACTGCACTACTGCGTGGTCGATTCCAAGAAGCTCACCCGATTACCCGAAAAGTGGAAGCATGAACGGTATCTGGATCTGCGTTGGGTGAAAAGTACGGGTGAGTTGCGTTTCATTCGCCGGGACCGCTTGCAACGAAACCTCGAAATCTGCTCACTCGATGTTGCCACTGGTACCACGAAGTGCCTGATAGCCGAAGGATTCGATTCGGCGTTCCTAGATACACAATCCCCTCGATATCTCGAAGAATCGGACGAGCTCTTGTGGTGGTCGGAACGCAGCGGGTGGGGCCACTACTACCGCTATGGCCGCGATGGCACAATGAAGAACGCATTAACCAGCGGGGCCTGGCGAGCCAGCCGAATTGTCGATGTCGATAGCAAGAACGGTTACGTTTACCTAATCGGCAACGGACGGGAACCGGGAGAGAATGTCTATTACACGCACCTCTACCGCGTGAAACTGGACGGTACAGAATTGACGTGTCTCGATCCCAGTACGCTACCAAACAGTGAAAAGCTGATGCCTGGTGGCTTTACGCAAACCTCTTCACTATCGCCTTCGAAAAAGTACCTGGTTACCACAAGTACCCGGACGGACAGCGCACCGTTTGCAACTGTGCGCGACGACTCGGGCCGAACGATCATGGTGCTTGAAGAAACCGATTTGACAGCACTGAAGGCAACCGGATGGAAACCGCCCGAGACCTTCATCGTGAAAGCCGCAGACGGGACGACCGACCTCTATGGCAACATGTGGAAGCCGTTTGACTTCAACCCAAAGAAGAAGTACCCGATTATTGCACACGTTTACCCTGGCCCGCAAACCGAAGGTGTGACCTACCGATTTGGTGCGTACAGCACCAATATGCAGATGGCACAACTTGGTTTCATCGTCATTCAGGTCGGCCATCGTGGTGGTAGTCCGGAGCGTTCCAAGGCTTACCACTCGTTCGGCTACTTCAACTTGCGGGACTATGGCCTCGTCGACAAGAAAGCCGCAATCGAAGCGCTAGCCGCGCAACACCCGTTCATCGATGTGGAACGAGTCGGGATTTATGGTCACTCCGGTGGCGGTTTTATGTCGGCCGCGGCGTTACTGCAGAAGCCGTATAACGAGTTCTTCACGGCGGCTGTCGCCAGCGCCGGGAACCACGACAACAACATTTACAACGATAACTGGTCCGAGCGCTACCATGGCTTAAAAGAAGTGGTGATCGGCGAAGAGAAGCAAGACACGACCACCAGCACGACCGGAAAAGGAACTGGCTTTGGCGGTGGGAAAGGGAGCGGGAAAGGTGGCCGCAAGAAAGACCCGCCTTCGGACGAGGAGATCGATTGGGAAGTCGTTGCGATTCTCGATTCACTTGACCCACAAGATGAAAAGTCGATCGAGGAAGTCGAGCGGAAGTTGGCCGAACTGAAGGCGAGGCTTGCGACACTCAAGCAAGAAAGTGGCGAGGTCGGTGTCGCTCCTCCGCCCCGACCCGCCGGCAAGGAGTTGGCCAAGCAGCAACCGCCGACACGATTCGAGATCCGAGTCCCGACGAATGCCGAACTCGCCGAGAACCTGAAGGGACACTTACTGCTCGTCCACGGTGAGATCGACAACAACGTTCACCCTGCCAACACCATGCGATTGGTGGACGCACTGATCAAGGCGAATAAGCGGTTTGAGATGTTGATCATCCCTGGCGCTCGCCACGGGTTTGGAGCAGCCCAGCCGTACTTCACCCAGCGAATGTGGGACTTCTTCGCAGAGCACTTGCTGGAAGATCGGCAAACCGGTGCCGACATCAACAACAAAGACGTGAAGCGCAAGTAAGGAATCACTGTGCAACAACAACTAGCGGCCCGGGTTTCCCCGAGCCGCTCGCATTTTCATACTTGCGATCACTTCGAAACGCCCGCAAGCTGAGTGTTATGGCTGAACTGCGGCTTGAACGGCACTCAGCGGAACCACCTCCACGATCTGAGGTTCACCCAAAACCGTGGTGACCTTATCAACGGTCCGCTCAAGTGTGACAGAATACTTGCCCGGGGGAACCAGGGCTCCCCCTCGCCCACCACCTCCTGGCCGGCCACCACCGCCAGTAGCAGTCGCACGCAAGTCCCAGTTCACGCGGTGCAAACCCGCCGTCGCTGGCCCAGTGATCTCTCGCACAACCTTACCATCAGGCCCAGTGACCTTCAGCATAATATTGGCTTTGGAATCACCTCGAAGATGGTAGCTGATCAAGGCTCCCGGCTTGGGGTTAGCCGCTGCATATTGTCCACCCGCGCTTGCGAAAGGTAATTCCAGAAACGCCCAGGTCTTGCGGATGGGACAAAGCACACCCGGCTTGGCACGATTGGCTTCAGTCAAGTATCGTAGCGGGGTGTAATCGTCCAAAACATAAATCCCCCGGCCAAAGGTACCGCACACCAGATCCCCTTCCCGCTTCTGAACCTCGAGATCGCGGAATGGAAACACGGGTGATCCCGGGTATCGGAACCACTCGTTTCCGCCATCCACAGTGACGAATAGCCCAAATTCTGTCCCGGCGAACAGAAGATCCTTGTTCACATGATCCTCGGCAATGGACCAAACCGGGTGACGCTCGGGCAGGTTCCCTGCAATCGATTCCCAGCTTCGGCCCCGATCACGGCTTTTGAGCACATACGGTTTGA
>JBGTAO010000344.1:0-3691 GCA_041749835.1 Gemmata sp.
CTTTTATGGCGAACAAGGGGGGCAGGTTGGCGATAGCGGCACCATCCGGTCTGCGTCTGGTGCAGATTTCGAAGTCCGCGACACGCAGCGTGCCGGTGATACCGTCTTGCACGATGGCGTCCTGCATGATGGCGAACTCCAGGTCGGCGATACGGTAGAACTGGTGCAAACCACCACCCGGCGCATCGACATCATGCGCAATCACACTGCGACCCACCTGCTTAATCTGGCACTGCGGCAGGTTCTGGGAGTGCATATCGAGCAAAAGGGTTCGCTGCTCGATGAAGCGAAAACCCGGTTCGACTTTAGCCATGATCGACCGATCACGGCGGAAGAACTACGGGAGATCGAACGGTTCGTCAACCGGGGAGTCGTGCGAGATCAACCCGTGACAGCAGTCACCATGCCGCTGGCACAGGCGAAAGAGTTGCCCGGCTTGCGAGCGGTATTCGGCGAGAAGTATCCCGACCCCGTGCGAGTCGTCATGATCGGAGCGGAATTGCCCGAGCACGTCACTCATGATAACTCGGTGGAGTTCTGCGGGGGCACACACCTGCCACGCACGGGGCTCATTGGCTACTTCAAAATCCAGGCTCAAGAAGGCGTGGCGAAGGGGGTCCGCCGCATCACTGCGGTGACTGGCAAGCCCGCTTACGAAGATATCCAGACACGCAGCGGAGTGGTGGACGAGTTAGCGGCACGATTCCAGTGCCGCCCCGAGGAACTCGTGGGTCGCGTGGAGGCACTCCAGGATCAACTCAAGAAAGCCCAAGACCAAGTCAAAAAGGCAGCGGCAGCCGGACTGGCCGATGTCGTCGATGAACTGTTCGCCAAGGCTCAAGAACTGGGTGGCACGAAGTTGATCATCGGCCAACTGCCCGAGGGAACTGTGAACGAGGCGGTCCGGACTCAGATTGATCGCATCCGGCAAAAAGCACCCTCAGCGTTCGTTGTCTTTGGCTGGCTTGAAGCTGAGGGGAAAGTGCCACTCGTGGCCGCGCTGACAAATGACCTCGTCAAAAAGGGGCTCAAGGCTGGCGACATCGTCAAACAAGTTGCCGCAATCGTTGGCGGCAGTGGCGGTGGTAAACCTGATATTGCTCAAGCCGGTGGGAAGGACGCGGCGAAACTCCCCGAAGCCCTGCAGAAGGCCGAGCTGATCGCGCGTGCCTTCCTGAGTACATAAGTCTTGCTCAGGATGCTGAGCCTCTCTTTAGATAGCCAACCAATGAGAAAGCTCTGAGCGAAGATCCGCGCGATCATCGACTGGGTCCTGATCTGAGCGTGAATTGCAGGAAATTAATGAGAACTGGGCGGTGGGGTGCAAGGTCATAACAGGTTCAGGTACACTCTATAATTGGCTCAGTTTTTGACACACCCGGGCCGCACTCACATGCCACCAGTACGTGATATGGTTAACCACCTTGGCGGATTCATCCGGCGTAATCGCCTGTGGCTGGGAGGTGTGAGCCTCGTCGCGGTAGTCGCGGTGTTCATTGTGATCGGCTGGCAACTGACGACCACGAACCCACGGCTTGCCAATCAGCCGGTGCAACTTCTCCAACTCACTCCGGTACAACGGCCGCCTATTGTATCGGCCAACGCAACCTGGCTTCCTGATCAAGCCCAGATTATCGGGGTATCGGTGGCAGGGCGACACCGTGCCTACGCTATCGATGCTTTTGAGAATATCGATGAACATGTGCTAAATGATCTGGTCGGGCAAGTTCCGGTCACGATCGCGTACTGTAATCGCACACACTGTACCCGGGTGTACAGTTCAGCAGCTGCCACCTGGCCACTCGATATTGCAGTTGGTGGATGGGTCGGTGAGCGTGGCTCGGGTGATGGTGGTGAGATGTTGCTACGTGTCGGCCGCGATTACTACTTCCACGATACCGGGGAAGCCATCGCGGGTTGGAGCGACTTCCCCTACCAACCGATTGCATTTGAGCATACCACTTGGGGCAACTGGAGACCGGCTCACCCGGACACCGATGTCTATTCCGGTGTGCGCCGCGACTGACTCGAAATGCCTACCAATTACAATCCGCTCGATGTGCATTCTGCTTTGTTGCTTGAGCGACGGAATGGATGAGGCGAACCAACCCCACCCACCAGGGCTCCGTGCGGGGGTGCGGTGCTACAAGCCCCTACTGATCGCGGGTTTTCTCACCGGCACGATCGTAATCACCTGTGTTTGGTTGGGATCACGCCAGGCTCGCAACTCACGAATCCAACCCAGCAAAACACAGGTGACGCTGTTTGAATTTACACCAGCATCAAAACCACGGGCTGTTCTCGCAAATGCGACCTGGCTTCCGGATGATGCAATCGTGATTGGGGTTGTCGTGGGGACCACAGCACGTGCTTATGCTGTGAATGAGTTCAACCTTATTGAAGAACATGACATCAACGACTCACTCGCGGGAAAGGCACTCTCGGTGGTCCACTGTCCACGGACCGGTTGCACACGTGTTTACACTGATCCCAATCAGGGAAAGCCATTACCAATTGCCGTGGGTGGTTGGGTGATCCCGGGCTGGAGCCCACGCCCGAAAGTGTGATGCTATTGCGAGTCGATGTGAACCGGTACTTTCACGACACGGGAGAAGCGCTCGACGGCTCCAATCAGTTCCCTTATCCCGAGATCACTTTCGAGAAAACAACTTGGGGCACCTGGCGGAAATCGCGTCCGAACGCCGACATTGTGACTGAGCTATAACCCAAATCGGCTTCTTGAGGAGCACCTGGAGTTATGGTGCGGTGCATCCTGATCCTTACCCGATTGCACTTCCCTTCCGCTTCCGGTTGGTGCGACGTTTCCCAGGCACTTCCGGTGTCGTATGGGCACCAAATTCGATCAACTGAAGCCGTTTCCGAATCCCATCGGCATAGACGGGAGAAAGCTCGACACCCATGAATTTCCGGTCCAGCTTCTTGGCAACTGCCAACGTTGTTCCACTCCCGGAAAATGGATCAATCACCACATCCCCGGGGTTGGTCGCCACACGAATGATCCGTTCCAGCACCGCTTCCGGCATCTGACACGGATGTTCCGTGCGCTCGGAGAACGTGCCACAGACTCGTGATGCGAACCAGGTATCCTGATCGGTTCGGAAGTGCTCTTCCGATTCTTGTGGTCGCAGCACCCAGGTGTCATCGGGAAGTTTTCCGACCGGGTTCGCACGCCGATCGGAGTAGGTGGTTTGCCGGGCCGACGGCACACGAATGTTTTCGGGGTTGAACGTGTACTGCTTGGGATCGCGAACGTAATAGAAGATGTGCGCGTGGCTTCGATTGAATTTTCGCTGGCAGTTCACCCCAAAGGTATAGTGCCAGATGATCCAGTTCCGGAGCGTGAGCCCCAGGTCGTCCATTCGCACCTTGTGCTCGGCGGCAAACTCATCGCCAATAGCCAGGAACATTGAGCCATTGGGCTTGAGCACCCGCACGCTCGCAGCTAACCACTGGTTCGCCCAGTCCAGGTATTCCGCCTTGGATCGCTTATCGCGGTACACATCATAGTTGTACCCGATGTTAAACGGTGGATCTGCGAAGACGAGATCGGCTGAACTCGCCGGTAATCCCGCCAAGACTTCGAGGCAATCCCCGGTCACGACTGTGTCCCACGTCATCCGAATACCCTTTTCACAACCCTGGTTCTGATCCGCGCAGCGGGAATCGTGAC
>JBGTAO010000345.1:0-7308 GCA_041749835.1 Gemmata sp.
AGGAATTCTGCACCGGCGTGCTGGGGATCCCCTTGGAGAAAATGAACAATCCCGGCTTTGACCTGCTGGCGCATCTGGGATATTCCAAGCGGGACATCGAGGCGGCCAATGACCATGTCATCAGCTTGGTGGCATCGACAACTTGTTTCGGCTCGGCAAGCTTTTCGGGAAATGCTTTCAACACCTCGGTGGCATAGTCGTATCGTCCTGCTGCGAGCGCAATCTCACCCTCGCGAACGACCAGGGCCGCCGTGGCCAAATCAATTTCGTGCGAGAGCGTGTCGTAAGCCTCCTTGGCTTCTTTGGGTACACCACCGGGGAATTCGCGGCGAACCCGTTCCAGGTCGTCCTTGGCGAGTTGAAGCCAACCGACATCCAACATGAACTTCCCAAGTGCCAATCGACGAACTGCATCGGGCTTACCAGGTTCCTCGATCAACTCGGGATGAGTCGCCAACAGTTCGCGGACTTTCGTGGGTTCCATCTCGGAGGTTCGGTATGCCAAGCGCCACATGTGCGTCGGTGACACCATGTAGCAGAAATAAGGATCGAGATACGTGATCTGTTGCTCGACACGTTCGAAACCGAGGGGAACTTTGTACTCCAGGGTGCGATGCCACTTCGCATTGAAATCGGGATTGTTCTTTAGCAGGGCAGCCGGGGGAAACGGGTAGTTCGATTTCCGGCCGTTGAATGCCATAGTGTAGGTTTTGTACTGCGGCCGCAGTTTGATCTCTTTGCTCACTTCGGCGAGTTGCCTGGCGTGGGTGCTAAAGACGACAACCTTTGGCCCTTCATCGATCATGTCGAAGCCGTTATCTTTGGCAATCGGGAACGAATTCCCCGTTGCGGGATCACGGATCGACGTCACTTCCTTGCGCACATTCCCCTGGATCACAAAGCCATCCTTGAGAATGACGACCTCGTCGCCCGAAGCCGATAGCACCAGACCAACCATCAAACCGGCAAGCGCGACGCAATAGCGAAGCAAGGGGATTCGTAATAAACCCATGGCATGCTCCCAGTCAAAAGTTCAGAGTGTGGCATTATTTGTGTTTCGGGGGCGACGATCAAGGCACAAGCTGCCGACACAGCACGGTCTTCGAGGTATACTCAAGCTTAACAAGTGATAGTAGCAGTTGTTGGTGCGTCGGAGATTCGGTATGCCGATTCGCTTCCGTTGTCGTTATTGCTCCAAGCTCTTGGGAATCGGCCGCCGCAAAGCTGGTACCGACACCGCATGCCCGCATTGTGGCAAAACCATTACAGTTCCCCAAGTCGAGGATACCACGGATGCCGAGCACGAGTGGGATGATCTGGATCGAATACTGAAGCCCAATGAGGCATTGCCACCTTCCAGCGCCTCGGCAGACTCTGCTGGTGCGAATGTGGAGGTGGGTGTTCCGCTGCACCCCGTAGTTGGCCAGGCGCGGGACGCCGAGCGAGCGCTCTTTGAAGAAGACATCGATGCGATTCTCGGCCAACTCACGGAATCGCCAGCGCGCAAGAATCGGACATCTTCAGTGGCAGTTCCTACCACGGGGCAAGAGATCATGAGCCTGGATGATCATCCGGGAGAACTGGTGCTGAGTTCGGGACGGATGAGGGGCATGCTGCTCGTGATGGGTCTGTTGCTCATGCTTTCCTTTCTGGCGGGCTTCTGGATGGCATCCGCACGGTGAGCGCTTGCAGATGCCGAACCCTGTGTCGGGTCATGATCGCCTCATCAAGCCCACGACCGAGTTCCGGGGCGGGATTCCGTGCCCTCCCCTTCCCGTTCGTTTTTCGCTCTCAAGAGGACTGCCGTCCGTGCCAACAACTGGCACATGATGGCTTTGGCAACTCGTGGGGTATGCGTTCACAACCGTTGTGCCCAATTACTCGAAGCGGATGACCAGATCTCCGCCTTCAACAATTGTGCCAGCCCGAACGAGAACCTCGGCGACTTTGCCGTCACGCTCGGCGTGTAAGGTCGTCTCCATTTTCATCGCTTCGAGGGTTAGCAGCTTTTGGCCAGCCGCTACCGTTTCACCAGCTGCGACACCCACGGCAACAACCGCGCCTGGCATCGGAGCGGCAATGTGCTTGGCGTTACCCGTTTCGGCCTTGGCCCGGGTTTGGATTGGCGAGTCGCTCAGGCTCCGATCAACCACCGGTACTTCACGCGGTTGACCATTCAGTTCGAAGTAGACGATTCGCTGGTTATCCGTTTGTGGTTCACCGAGAGTCAAGAACTTGATGATCAAGGTCTTCCCGGGTTCAATCTCCACACTGACTTCGTCACCTTTCTGCAGACCATAAAAGAAGACGGTTGTGGGGAGCACGCTCACATCGGAATACTTCACCTGGTGTTCCACAAGATCGACAAACACCTTCGGATACAGCAAGTACGAAATGATATCGCGGGCGCTGGGTTTGCGCTGAAATTTGGCTTCGAGTTCCTGCCCCGCTTTTGCGAAGTCCGCAGGTGGAAGCGTTGCCCCCGGTCGATCCGTTAGCGCGGTCTTCCCTCGGAGTGTGCGAGTCTGGAGAGCGGGAGGAAACCCACCGGGTGGTTGCCCCAGCTTCCCTTCGAAGTACTCGACCACGGATTCGGGAAACGCAACCTCGCGATTCGGATCGAGGAGTTGCTCGGGGGAGAGGTTGTTCGAGATCATGAAGAGCGTCATGTCGCCGACGACCTTCGAAGTCGGAGTCACTTTCACAATATCGCCGAAAAGCTGGTTCACCGCGGCATACATCCGCCCGACTTCGGGCCAGCGGTCGCCGATCCCTAGCGAGTGCGCTTGCTGATACAGGTTCGCATACTGCCCACCCGGCATTTCGTGGAGGTAAACTTCCGCAGAGCTCGCAAGCTGGCCCGTTTCGAAGGGTGCGTAATCCCGGCGCACACGATCCCAGTAATTGGCCGTTTCTTGCAACGGTGCGAATGCGAGGTTGGTGCAGCGTTCGGTGAAGCGAAGGCTCTCGACAACCGCGTTCAGGCTCGGCTGCGCGGTCACACCGGCGAGCGGGGCGAACGCGCAATCGACGATATCGACTCCCTCTTCGGCCGCGAGGAGATACGAGGCTTGTTGTCCCCCGGCCGAGTCGTGCGTGTGGAAATGGATGGGGATTCCAACCGCTTCCCGTAGTGCTTTCACGAGCTTCTTGGCCGCGTAGGGTTTCAAGAGCCCGGCCATATCCTTGATTGCCAGGAAGTGGGTTCCGAGCTTTTCCAACTCCCGCGCGAGATCGACATAATACTTCAGGGTGTACTTATCGCGCTTGGGATCGAGGATATCGCCGCTATAGCAAATAGCCGCCTCGCAGATCGCATTGGTTTTCAGCACCGCATCGACGCCGACTTTCAAATTCGGCAGCCAGTTGTTCGCATCGAAGATCCGGAACAGGTCCATCCCCGCTTCCGCCGACAGACGGACAAACTCGTTCACCACGTTGTCTGGATAATTGGTGTACCCCACTGCACTGGCGGCACGTACCAGCATTTGAAACAGAATGTTGGGGATGCGCGCTCGCAACTGAGCCAGCCGGTCCCAAGGCGATTCCTTTAGGAACCGCATCGCGGTATCGAAGGTCGCACCGCCCCACATTTCCAGCGAAAAGAGCCCGGCGTGCATTTTGGCATAGCGATCGGCAACCGCCAGCATATCGGCCGTACGCATGCGGGTTGCGAGCAGCGACTGATGCGCGTCCCGCATGGTGGTGTCGGTAATCAAGACAGACTTTTGCTGCCGGACCCACTCGGCAAACTTCGCGGGGCCCAACTCCAAAAACCGATCACGTGTTCCCTTGGGGAGCGCCTCGGTATCGACCGGCTTTCGGCGGGTGGTCGGGGTTGCCGTCAGCCGATCGTTCTGCTCGCGCTGCTCACGGAACCGCGCTCGAATCTCGGGGTGGCCGTTGACAATGATCTCGGCGATGTAAGCGAGCAACTTCGAGGCACGATCACGACGAGTGGGGAACTGGAACAACTCCGGAGTATCATCCAGGAAGCGAGTGGTGACTTCTCCGGCCAGGAATTTGTCGTGCGTGATGAGGTTCAACAGGAACGGCAGGTTGGTCTTCACCCCGCGGATGCGAAACTCTTGCAAGCAGCGCTCCATCCGGTTCACAGCATCCTGGAATCGCAACCCGTCCGCGGTGACTTTCACAAGAAGTGAATCGTAGAACGGCGTAATCACCGCACCACCAAATGCGGTACCGGCATCGAGTCGAATCCCGAGGCCACCACTCGATCGATAAGCCGTCAACCGGCCGTAATCGGGAACGAAGCCATTGACTGGGTCTTCGGTGGTCACGCGGCACTGGATCGCGTAGCCGCGCGTCGAGATTTCCGATTGCTTGAGGCCGACCACCGGGTCATCGAGTTTGAGCCCTGAAGCGATCAAGATCTGGGAACGAACGATGTCGAACCCCGTGACCTGCTCGGTCACAGTGTGCTCAACCTGAATCCGCGGGTTCACTTCGATGAAGTAGAACTGTTTGCTCTCGGTGTCGTAGAGGAATTCCACCGTACTGGCATTGTCGATCCCACACGAGTTGCCCACTGCCAACGCAGCTTCGAGCATGTTCTGCCGTACGTCGCTGGGCAAGTTGGGTGCCGGGGCAAGCTCAACGACCTTTTGATGCCGACGTTGGATCGAGCAGTCACGCTCATAGAGGTGAACCAGTCCACCGTGCCGATCACCGATGAGCTGGACCTCGATGTGTTTGGCCCGCTGAACGAACTTTTCGAGGAAGACGTCGGAGATGCCAAAGGCCGCACCCGCCTCTCGCTGAGCCGCTTCAATACTATCCGCCAGTTTCGCCTCACTCTGCACCACTCGCATCCCACGACCGCCACCCCCCATGGAGGCTTTGACAATCACGGGGTAGCCGAGTTTGGCCGCGAGTTCTTTGGCGGAATCAATTGACGATACCGGGGCATCACCACCCGAGAGCACCGGCACATTCGCTTTGCGGGCGAGGAGACGCGCCGACACCTTGTCCCCAAGTTGATTGAGCACCTCAGGTCGTGGCCCAACGAACGTGATATTCGCGGCGGCACAGGCTTTCGCAAACTCGGCATTTTCGGAAAGAAACCCATAACCCGGGTGGATGGCATCCACACCGATATCGCTGGCAAGTGCTACGATTCCTGGGATGTCGAGATAGGCACGGATCGGTTCGCCGGTCTTACCAACTCGATAGGCTTCATCCGCTTTGAAGCGGTGAAGGGCAAACCGATCTTCATGTGAAAAGATGGCGACAGTGCGAATGCCAAGCTCATGAGCCGAACGAAAAACGCGGATGGCGATCTCGCTACGATTGGCCACGAGCAGCTTGCTGAAGGGGCGGTTTGGAACATCTGGCATTTCCGGCATACCCCCGTGACGAGTGTGGTCTGCCGGTTTGATACTGATTCAACACGTTTTCGCAATCTATGCCGGCTCAGGTTGTGGTTTGTCGCTTGATTTGGCCTTTGCGTCCACTGGGCTTATTCTCGGCAGACTTCTTTTCGAGAAGAATCAAGACGAGCGCAAATGTGGTCGCTTCGCCATCGACGATCCAGGTGCCGGGGCCCATGGGCGTTTCTCGTACGGGTTTCCACCCACTCGCCAACAACTCCGGAAGATCGAAGCATTGCGACAGGAACTGATCGCGGCGAGCAAAGTCGTAGCTCGTGCCATCACTCGCAGCCATGACATAGCGGTACTCGCGCATGGGTCGCTCACTCCTCGACGTGTTGGAACCATGGCACACAATTAGCAAGGCTCTGCCCACCTGGGAAGAGCCTTGGCGAAAACACGTTTGTCTTGCCGAGAAATTACTTCCCAACCACCTTTGCGGTAATGGGCACAATCACCGTGGGGTGCATCTTGTTATCGGTCACGATTTCAACCTGGCGGGTGAATCCACCGGGAGCAGTCGGATTCGCGGCGACGATGATCGTGTGCTGAGCCGCCATGTCCTGGTTGTCCACGCTCAACTTCAGTTGCTCGTCGCCACCTCTCACCTCCAAGATCTTGAAAGGCGTTCCGGCACCACTTTGAATCACAATCTTTTGTTCTGCAGACGCACCTACGGCCAACTCGCCAAAAGCGATGTTCTCGGGGCTGACTGCGACCGGCGCAACGACATTCACCGTCACTGGGAGTCGCAGCTTGGTTACCGCAG
Organism: Gemmata sp.; assembly: GCA_041749835.1. Lineage (GTDB taxonomy): Bacteria > Planctomycetota > Planctomycetia > Gemmatales > Gemmataceae > Gemmata. Next base: position 6,160 of record JBGTAO010000345.1, read on the forward strand.
CATTGGAGGTTCCAAGAGTAATCGTCGAAGTCCAGTTCCCAACCGGGCACGACTTGTCCAGCATCGCGGTGACATCATAAGTGACCATGCTGCCCTGACGGGAGACTTCCTTGAACTCCGTCTTGACGAAGCCCCCACTGCTGACGGCTTCCTGGAGTGTCCAGTTGGGATCACTCATGAAGGTAACCTTGGTGCTGAGCTTGCCGCCCTCGCCCTTGGTCACGGTGCCGAAAGCCAGTGTGTCCGGGCTCATCATGAGATCGTCGCGAGTGACCGTCTGCACACGGAGTGCGACTTCTTCAACCATGGGTGACACAAAGGGAACGTAAACTGTTACGGTCTTGGTGATGTTTGGCGTGGGGATACGGCGGGTGTCCATGTAGGCCACCACGGCTGCCGTTTCACCGGGTGCAATTTCGTGCTTGCTCATCGTGGCCGTGACACAGCCACACGAGACACGCGGTGTCCCGACGTGAATTGTTTGTTTGGTAGTGTTGGTGAAGCGGAAATAGTGGACCAGGATCGCACCCTTGGGTGTCGTGCCGAAGTCCATGACTTTGTCGGGAATCAGTTCCCCAGGCCCAGCGAACGCGGCTCCGGCTGTCATCAACACGATGCTGGCAGTTCCAAGTAATCGGTACATCGCAAATCCCCCAGTTGTCTTTGGCTGGTCGGCCATACCCCCCGCGAGTCCGCGCCAGCCTTATCTAGTTGTTAGCAGATCCCTGCGACTACCTTCATCAGCAATTCTACACCAACGCCGGTGATCGGCACCAATCTGGAAGTTATGGAATGCACGATCGGTGGTTTCGCTACAGACGTTTGAGTCCCTGATCCGAGATTGCTGGAAGAAATGGCATCATGCACGAGCTTCAACAGCCACCGAGACACTTGCGGCACCAGCCGCCCGGAGAGTTTTCGCCGCCTCATGAAGTGTGCTCGCGGTGGTCATGACATCATCCACGAGCAATACGCGTTTTCCGGCTATCGTTGCTCGCCTGGATACAAGAAATGCACCGCGCACGTTCGCCCGGCGTGCCAACGCTGAGGGTTGTAATTGTTGGGGGGTATGCAGTATTCGCCGCAGAATCCCCGGTTGATATGGCAATTGGAGTCCGAGTGCTAACTCACGGGCAATATCGGCAGCGG
>JBGTAO010000346.1:0-3036 GCA_041749835.1 Gemmata sp.
TCACCGGTTCGATGTGCAGCGAATCGAGGCGAAACGCCGGGGGCAACTCCGCACTGCGGGCAGGCGTGGTGCTGTTGCCGGTTTTACTGTCGATCACTTCGATCGTGCCGCCCACCTGCAGCGCCCACTCGGCCGCACGGAGTTCGGCATTCGTTCCAGTCGGTGTGAGAGGCGCGGGGGCCGGAGTTGGCTGAGGCAAGTTCGGTTCGAGTTCGTGGGGATCGCGCGGAGAGCCGGACCACCAGCCACGAGTGAAGTACACCGTTGCGGCGATCAGCGTCAGGAGAATCAGCCCGATGATCCAGATGCGGGAGCCGTGCGACTGGGGTGCTGGCGAGCGAAACCCGCCGAGGCGTGATGCAACATCGACCGCCACAGGATCGAATGGCTGGGGCCGGGGCTTCGATTCCTGCGGCGGCGTCAGCAGCGGGACCAGCGCTTCGGCCAGCGCCTGCGCCGACGGATAGCGTTCCTCCGGCTGCTTCGCCATGGCCTTGCGACAAACCGCATCCAGAATCGACGAAAGCCCGGGGCGGACACTCGAAGCCGATAACGGCGGAGTGGTGAGCACCTGAGCCAGCAGATCGGCGACGTTGGTGTAGGTAAACGGTAACCGGCCCGTGGTCAGCTCAAAGAGGATCACACCCAGGCTGTAAACATCGGACTGCGGGCCAATCTGTGTGGCTTCGCCGCGCACTTGTTCGGGCGACATGTAAGCCGGTGTGCCCGCTGTCGCGTTGCTCGAAATCCGGACGGCACCCGGTTCGATGAGTTGAGCCAGCCCGAAATCGGTCACCACGTATTCGCCACGTTCCGAATCGAGCAACACGTTCCCGGGTTTCAGATCACGGTGCACGATTCCCTTGTGGTGAGCGGCGTGCACTGCCAGGGCAATCGCCCGGACAATCTGAGCGGCTTCATGCACGGGAAACGGCTTGCCACGCTGAGTCAACACTTCGCCCAGCGTTTGGCCCGGCACATAACCCATGACCATGAAGGGCAGTCCGTCGGATTCACCCACCTCGTAGACCGGGACAATTTGCGGGTGGCGAATCGTTGCCGCGGCACGGGCTTCGTTCAAGAAGCGGGCGTGATCGGCCTCGGACTGGAGGCGTTCGGGACGCGGTATCTTGATCGCGACATCCCGGCGCAAAGTGGGATCAAAAGCCCGGAAGACCCAGCCAAATGCCCCGCCACCCAGAAACGCTTGCACCTCGAAGCGGCCAATGCGGGCCGGCAACTCGGGAACATCCGCCAGTGCGGGCAGTGCAGGCCCCGAGCGGGTGGTCTTCTCTCCCCCAACCGTATGCATGGCTTCGTCAGGGATTCCCAGCAGAGCGAGCGCATCGTGCAGTTCTGCTGTCAGGCCGGAATTCGCTTGGGAATTCTCGGGCAGAACAATCGGCGTACCATTCTCCTGAGCCTCGAACCAGCGCCGGCAGAGTTCCACCAAGAGAGTCGTATTGGTGCTGTTCGTGTTGTGGGATCGGTTGTCGGGAGTGGGGCCCGAGTTGGCAGCGGAGTTGTTCATCGAATGCGCGGGAATAGGGGGACGATGACGGCAGCACCAACGCCCATCGGTATCAGCTTAACATACCGAATCGGACACGCGGAGCGCAGGGCCAGCGACGGACCCGGGTTCCCCAGCTAGAGCGGCTCGGGCTTCAGCTCCCGCCGGGCGTGGCAGCATCTTCAACCGGAGCGCGTTCGGTTTCGCGCTGGTTCATGATGATCCCCAGGAGTGTCATTGCGGTGAAGAAGATCAGAAAGCCAATAGCGATCCACGGTGGCTTGACTTTGCGCCGGGGGCGCACGGGCGGTGCCTGTGATGGCTGGGGATTCGGCTGTGCATCAAGTGGTTGAGCGGGCTCGGACATGACAGATCCATCGCGGAGGCTGGACAGAATAATCAGTTCTCCATTTTGGTGCTCTCGGTCTTCTTTGCCAACAGGCTTTCGATCGCCAGACACATTTCTAGAATGAGCCCAATAACCGGCTTCCGACCGCACGGACACTTCGCAAGGACTTTCCGCAATGGCTACACCCACTGCCGATATCGGATTGATTGGCCTCGCCGTGATGGGCGAGAACCTCGTGCTGAATATGGAATCGCACGGATTCACCGTGGCCGTGTACAACCGGACCACCAGCAAGGTGGACGAGTTCGTGAACGGGCGTGGCAAGGGGAAGAAGTTCGTTGCGACCCATTCACCGAAAGATCTGGTCGCCGCAATCAAGCGACCGCGCAAGGTGATGATGCTGGTGAAAGCGGGCCAAGCGGTGGACGACACCATTGCCCAGGTGGCTCCGCATCTGGAGGCCGGCGACATCCTCATCGACGGTGGCAATACGCACTTCCCCGATACCAACCGGCGCATGAAGGAACTGGCCGCCAAGGGCATCCGCTACATCGGGACGGGCGTCAGTGGTGGCGAAGAAGGCGCGCTCAAAGGGCCGAGCATCATGCCCGGGGGCGACCCGAGCGCCTGGCCCGAGGTGAAGCCAATCTTCCAGGCCATCGCGGCCCAGGTGAAGGACACTACCGGCAAGAACGTGCCCTGTTGCGATTGGGTTGGCCCCGAGGGTGCCGGGCACTTCGTCAAAATGGTGCACAACGGCATCGAGTATGGCGACATGCAACTCATCTGCGAATCGTACCAGCTCATGAAGGATCTGCTCGTGCTCACCCCCGACGAACTGCAACAGGTGTACAGCCGCTGGAATCAAGGGGTGCTCGACAGCTACCTCATCGAGATTACGGCCGAGATCTTCGGGTACAAAGACCCCACCACGGGCAAGCCCCTCGTCGATTTCATTCTCGATACCGCCGGTCAGAAGGGCACGGGCAAATGGACCGTGGATAGCGCCACTGAAAACGGCGTCGCGCTCACACTGATTGCCGAGGCGGTCTTCAGCAGGTGCCTCTCGGCCCAGAAAGCGGAACGGGTCGATGCGAGTTCGGTACTTGCGGGGCCTAAAGTGACCCGGCTCACCGACCGCGAGCAATTCATTCACGATGTGGAGATGGCGCTGTAT
>JBGTAO010000347.1:0-4522 GCA_041749835.1 Gemmata sp.
GTGAAGCTGGCGATGGTCGCACGGGGCGACGTGGATATTTACGTCAATACCTACGAGGCCTTCTTCGACTGGGATATTTGCGCCGGGCATATCCTCGTGACTGAAGCGGGTGGCACAGTAACGGATCTTGCAGGGAACCCGATTGTCTACCAGGCATCGGACTTTTGTCAGCGCCGCGGCTTATTGGCAACCAACGGCCCCTGGCATGAGGATGTCCTGAGTCGTCTCAACACGGGAACCTCGTGTGGCCTTGGTATCGGATCACGGCCGTAGGTCATAACACAACACTTGCTTCTCATCCCGGAGGTACAACCGCCCGTCCACGAAAGTAGGTGTTGCCCAGTTGTTGTTTCCGCTCAAAACCTTTGGCACGCTTGCCACGGGCCGAAATTCCTCCGCCGAGGCTTCCACAAGCCAGAGATCACCGCGCTCGGTTTGGAGAATGAGATGCTGTTCAGCCAGAATAAGCGTGCCCTTTCCCACCGTCGGTCCGTCATCCCAGCCTTCCTTCGTTTTACCCGTTTCGAAGTCGATACACCGAAGCCGACCACCGGCACGTTCATCGAACCCGTAGAGATACCGATCGTGGTAGACACTACTACAGTGATGGTTCTGATAGCCGCGATCTCGTCGTCCGTAAACCTCCACCAGTCGCACCTCGCCATTGCTTTCCTTCAACCGCAATAAGGCACTGCCCTGCCGGTAACCGGATGAGATGAAGACATAATCATCCACGATGAGCGGTGTCGCCACGTTACCTTGAAAGTCAGTTTTCCACGCATAGCGGTCCGTAATCGCACCATCCCGCAATCGTAAAGCCAGAAACTCATCACCCGTCAGTGCCAAGACCACCCGCTCACCGGCAATTGTGGTGGAGACTGGTGAACTATAACCCGCGGGGTTCGATCCTGCGGACCAACGCAACTCACCGGTGAGCCTGTCGAATGCGGCAACCGAACCCTGTGAACCACCCGGTTGAACAACGACCAACTCGCCATCAACTAACGGTGAACACGCGACACCCCAGCGAGGAATCGTGGCCTTGAAGGAGGAAAGGAGATCGTGCTGCCACCGGATGGTGGCCCCATCAACCAGTGCGGATTGCTCCAGGCACAGCAGCCGACCCGAACCTGACACGAGATAGATCAGGTTCCCGACAACGGTGGGAGATGCGCGTGGACCAATTGCGTACGTGCTATCGGTCCCAATGTAATCGGCGGGAAAACGGATCTGCCAACGAGCTTTACCAGAAGCCGTGTCCAGGCAAAGAAGGCGTTCTTCCCCCTCGCGGTAATCCTGAAGGTAAAGGCAATTGCCCACGATAATAGGTGATGAGTATCCGCCATCGCAATCGGCTTTCCAGAGTAATTGGGGCGGGCTGACATCCCAATTCGTGCGAAGTGGCCCTGCGGGAGCGCGACCGTCGCGCGTCGGTCCACGCCACTGTGGCCACCCCGTGTCCACCGTTCCGACGGGCTCAATAACGAGATGCTTCCCGGCAATGACCGCAAGTTCAGCCGCGTTCTCACGATCTCGAACAAAGAGCCTCAGTCGAACCGCAGTGTAGGCGACCGCGGCGAGGATGAGCAGCACACCGAGCAGCACAAGGAGCCTACGTTTCCGCATGAATTACAATCCTTTGGCAACCGTGTGAAGTGATTCTTGTGCAGCCGCGATTGTCTGATCGATCATCGCTGGTGTCATAGCGGTATTGAGGAATGCGGCCTCGAACTGACTGCAAGGGAGATAGATTCCCCGATCCATCATGGCCCAGAAGAACTGCGCGAATCGGCGAGTGTCGCAGGTCTGAGCCGTATTGAAATCGACAACAGGCGTGTTGGTGAAGAACAATGTCCACATGCTCCCCACGCGATTCAATTGTACAGGCACGACAGCCGAGCGCGCAGCAGACCGCAATACCATTTCCAGTCGCGCTCCGAGTTCATCGAGTTGCTGATAGGGAGGGTTCGCTTGCAATTGCTTTAATGTCGCAATTCCCGCAGCCATGGCTACCGGATTCCCGGAGAGTGTGCCAGCCTGAAAGACGGGTCCGGCGGGCATGATCTTCTTCATGACATCCGCGCGACCACCATAGGCACCCACCGGATAACCACCACCGATAATCTTGCCGAATGCAGTCACATCGGGTGAGTCGCCCAGCAGCGATTGCGCTCCCCCATATGCCAGGCGAAACCCGGTCATGACTTCATCGTAGATCAGCAGTGCGCCATGCTTGTGAGTGAGCCGGCGCAGTTCCGAGCGAAACTCAGCGGACGGCGGAACCAACCCCATGTTCCCCACGACAGCTTCCAGCATGATGCCGGCAATCTCGTCTCCCCGAGCGGCGAACAAATCCCGTAAGCCATCACAGTCGTTGTAACGGAGCACCAGCGTATCATTGGTGCACCCCTTGGGCACCCCGGGGCTGTTGGGAACGCCATGAGTGAGTGCGCTCGAACCCGCCGAGACCAGTAATGCATCAACATGGCCGTGATAACAACCGGCGAACTTGACGATGAGATCTCGACCGGTGTAACCGCGAGCCAGCCGAATGGCACTCATCGCCGCTTCAGTCCCACTGGAGGTGAAGCGAACCATTTCGACCGAAGGGACGGCCGCTACCACCATCTCGGCGAGTTCGGTCTCACGCTCACAAGGAGCGCCATAGCTAGAGCCGGTTTCAACAGCCGCACGCACCGCTTCCAGCACCGCCGGATGACAATGCCCGAGGATCATGGGTCCCCAGGAGCCGATCAGGTCCAGATAACGCTGGCCATCCAGATCGTAGAGATAAGGCCCTTCGGCACGCGCAATAAATAGCGGTGTGCCGCCCACCGCGCCGAATGCGCGAGCGGGGCTATTCACTCCGCCCGGAATCACCCGCTGTGCCCGTTCAAACGCTGCTTCACTTCTGGACCGATCAGGCATGCGTTCTCCGAAGTTGTCAGCGCTTGGGCACCGAAGCGGCGATCTCACGAGCCTTGGTGATCAGCGATTTGATGGTTGCGTCCAGTTCATCGTCGTATAGCTCCGTAATCTCCCGACAAATCACCCGGGCTTTCCAGCGGTCATTCGCCAGATCGGAGTTTCCTCGTGCCATGTCCGCGAGCTTTCCCGCTGTACTGACCTTAAGTGTGAGGAGTTCAAGCCGAGCTTTCATGGGGTCGGCATCCACTTTGGGTACACGTGCCCGTTGTCGGCTGGCAAGCAGATACCAGGAGCGCCGCTCAGGATCTTTCTCAGTCAAGTTGATGAGTTGATCCCAAACTAATGCAGCTTTGTTCGGATCACCGAACTCCTCCAGGCGAAGCCCCTTGACGGCGAGGCCTTCGGGCGATGCTGGGTCGATACCGAGTGGTACCTCGAAGCGTCGCTTCTGGGTCAGTTGCTCCAATAACTCTTTAGCATGTTGATCCACCATTCTTAAGTCGCCAATTCGCTTGTCAGCCAGCCAGCCCCACCGAGCCTTAACGATCACCGCTTCATCAACGGTAAAGCTGAGACTGCTTTCATCCGGAAAGCGCGATTTCACCTTGGACCACCATTCCAGGGCGTTGCCCAGTTGCCCGGCCTTCTCGGCATCCATGGCTTGCCAAGCCATCGCATAGGCTTCGGCATCATCAGCCTCGGCGGGCTTATTGATGTTACTGGCGAACCGAGTATTCAACTGGCGTTCACGGGCCCGTGTCGTGAGGTTGCGGTACTGAATGGCAATTGCGTCCGTCTGCTCGCCCGGCTTGGTGCCGTACTGTTCGAGGTACTTTGTGGCAGCTTCGAGTTTGGCTTCGGCCGTCGTAGCCGATTCCACGGCAGCAGCGAGCCGCGTCGCGGAGACAGGCCTGAGTGCGAAATAGCTACCAACAGCAATGGCGACCAAGGCCAGACTTAGCGCAGTTGCTTTGGCCCAGGTGCGCTCAAGAAGGGGGACAACCGCTTGCTTTTTGCGGGTCTTCTTCTTACCACGCAGTGCTCGCGCCGCTTCCCGATCGGCATCATCGAGGCGGGAACCATCGAGGTTTCGCGGCCGAACCACTCGCTTCGATGTTGCAATATCGACACCGGCGCTTTTGCGGGCAAAGCTGTCTTCCTCGATCTCGGCCAGCATCCGCCCTACCCATGCCGCATCAATCGGCCGATCGTCCTTATCCTTTTCCATGAGCTGAAGGATTAACGCCTCGAGTTTCGGTGGCAACTCGTTGACGAGTTTCCCAAGCCGAGGCGGAGCTTCGTTGACATGTTTGAGGAACATTTCCACGGTGTTCTCAGCCGTGAACGGCTTCTTGCCCGTCAACAGCTCAAAGAACACGATCCCGAGGGAATAGAGGTCGGACTTATTACTGAGGTTCCGATCGCCTTTACATTGCTCGGGCGACATGTAGGCCGCGGTACCGATCGTGCTGTTTTGCCCGGTCAGCGCGGTCACATCGGTATCTTTGGCGATGCCAAAGTCCGTGAGCTTGAGAATCCCCTCGCGTGTGATCATGAGGTTGGATGGTTTCAGATCGCGATGGATGATTCCCTT
>JBGTAO010000348.1:0-21454 GCA_041749835.1 Gemmata sp.
CTCGGCCTTCACCGGCCCCTGTTGCACCCATCCGGCGAGGCGCTCCACATCGCTTTCGTACACTTCGGCAATCACGGTCATCGCCGATAAGTTCGCCATTTGCAGGATTGGCTCCAGGCCCGTCGGTTGCCCCTCGCGGCCCAGCACCCGGAGCACTGTACCCGCAATCGGAGCCTTAATGATCGTGGCGTCGCTCAACATTCGAGCCAGTGCGAGCTTCTCGTCCGTCGACTGAATCGGCACGCGGGCGAGCGCTTCGTCGAGCTCTGCTTGCGAGGAAGCGAGTTTTGCTTCGGCTGCTTTCTCGGATTCGTCGTAGGTGGTGATCGTCTTCTGAATGGTGGCCTTTCCCGCGGCGAGTTCAGCCTGAGCCTGGGCCTGGAACAGTGTTGCCTTGTCGAGATCTTCAGCGGCAATCTTCACCATATTGCTTTGCAAGTCTTGCAATCGCTTGAGTTGTCGGGCCGCTGAGTCCGCTTGCACTTCGAGATATTTTTGCCGTGCGGTCAGCGCGGCGAGGTCGCTGGTTCGATTCGCCTTGGCCTGGTTCAGCTCCGCGCGGGCCGCCAGGACCTTTTGGTTCCCGGCCACACGGGCGAACTTCAACGCGGTTTTGGCTTCTTCCTGCTGTGTCTCGGCGATGAGCAATTCCTTGAGTCGTTCGTTGCGGCTGGCGAGCACTGCGATTGGTTGCCCCACGGCCAGTTGCATGCCCGGAGCGATACCGCGCAGTTCGGCAATCCGGTCGCCGGGAGGGCCGAATACGGGAATCACGCCGGCGGCGGGTTCAAGGCGACCCAGCGCCGTGACCTTGTCGGGTCGTGTGGTCGCGGCGGGAGCGTTGATGCTGGGCAATCCGGCCCGACTGGCAATGAGGTAGCCGCCTGCGGCTCCTGCCGTCAACGCTGCCAACAGAGCCAGCACCGTTTCCCAGCCTCGGCCCCGTCGCGGGATTGAAGTCAGTACAGTCATGACACCTTTCAGACCAGTGACACACTCCGTGCCAGGATTCCCCACCATGCCAATTTACAGATCAGATGCAGCGCTTGATCGAGATGGATCGTGAACCACTGCTGGCATTTGCCGAAATCGATGACCCAGTGGGTGACTGTCTCGGCGAGTGCGAGCGCAGCCACGGTGTTCCAGTCGAAGCCGCACCAGCGCACCACAGCACCCACCGCGGCACCATGGAGCAGTGCATGTGCAGTGAGCCAGTAGTACCACGGGACAGACTTTGCAACCGGGGAATCGCAGTTGCGGCATTTGCAACTGGCCATCGTCTCGGATTGGAGGGCGTAATCCACCAGTGCGTGCGAGGCCATCAGAAAGAACAACAACGCGAAGAGCATGGTGCTGCCCTGTGTGAGTGCTCGATTGTAGTCATCGTTCTTCTCCGGTGAAAGGCCACCGTTCATGGCCGCTGCGATCGGTGCCCGGTTCAAGATTCCATCGGTCTCCGGATAGTGCGGCTGACGAGAACCGCGCTCAGCAGCAACCCGCCCGAGAGGTAGAATGCGAGATCGAGCGAGCCGAACGCATCCTTGATGTACCCGGCCAATTGCGGCACAAAGAAGGCGATCCCCCAACCCACGAACACGAGCCCGTAATTGAGCCCCAAATTCTTGGCACCGTAGTAATCGGCGGTGATGGCGGGCATCACGGCGAGGGTGCCGCCATACTGCCAGAACATCACCCCGATGATGAGGAACAGCACGAACACGTTTTGTTGCGCGATCACGAACGGAGCTGCGAACAAGCACGCGGCCGATACGATCCCGTTCACGCCGTAAGCGTTGAGCCGGCCGATCCGATCAGAGTAGCGACCGGTGCCAATGCGCCCTGCCGCGTTCACAAAACCCCCAAAGGCCGCCAGTAACCAGGCGTTGGTGGCGAAGAACCCTCGAGATTCGGCTGCATGCTCCAGCAGCTTTGCGGCATTGGCGATCACCAATAACCCCGACTGTGCCGAGCCAATGAAGAGGAACACGAGCGCATAGAACTGCCAGGTGCGAATCATCTCGCGCGCAGGGATGTCGCGGATTCCGAGCTTGGGGCCATCATGCACGTTTGCTGGTATCGGCGGCGTGTAACCCGTGGGCGGAGTGGCCAGCAGTTGCCCGGCAATCACCACGACGACCGCGAAGAACACCCCAAGCCCGACAAAACTGCCGGTGATGCCGTATTGGGTGATCAAGAGTTTCGCCATGGGGGCGATGTAGATCGCGGCGGCCCCGTAGCCCGCCACCACCAGGCCCACAATTAGCCCGCGTCGTTTCGGGTGGAACCATTTCACCGCAGCCGGTGTTGCTGCGGCATAACCCAGGCCCATTCCGATTCCACCGAGTACACCAAAGCCGAGAATCAAACCCAGGTAACTTTTGGAAAGCCCGGCCACAATGCACCCCGCGGCCAGGCACAAACCGCCTGCAGTCGCTCCGACCTTCGGCCCGTAGCGATCCTGAATGCGCCCACCCGGAATCATGACCAGAGCAAACGTGAGCCCACAAATTGCGTAAGCCCAGGTGCCTTCTGCATCACTCAGGTATGTCCAGCCGGCGTTCAAGCCGGGCATGGGTGTGCCGAACAAGGCCGGATCTTTTGGAACCAGGGCGGCTTTCCAGATGCTCCAGGCGTACAGAATGCCCAAACAGAGGTTGATCGCCGTGCCCGCAGCCGTGACGACCCACGCCCGAGTTGGAACCGAATCCGGAGATGCCATGCGTTGCTCCCAAGCAGGTCGCACAGCATAACATGATTTGCGAATCACGTGCGGAATTCCTGCACAGTTGCCAGAATTGCCCGTGCCGAGTTGGGCACGCCGTCGCACCCTGAACCCGCGCGGAACGCCCGTGTCATTGGTTACAAGAGGTGCTGGGAGAATGCGGCCGGCGCGGTACAATTCTTGAGTATCGAACGGGGCCTGAAGCTTAACGGTCGAGCAGGGTGCTCATAACACCTTGGAAGTGGGTTCGACTCCCACCGGGCCCACTCACTTCTGACTCCACGGTCAGTGATCGCCCCGAGGCACTCCCGTGCTGTACCAAGAAGCCGGGCGTGCCTTGGGGGAAGTTTCTGTCACTTCGTAGTGTGCAGTACGAGATCGTACGTTGGCCGAGATTTGCCACTAAGGAACGTCACACCGGCTTTGCTGAAAGCGATCTGATCCGGGTGTTGGGAATCGCGCTCGGAGCGGCACGACAGCGCCGTGATCCCATGTTCTGCGAGCCCCTTCACTTCCCCTGGCTCCGAAATGCCATTGCTATTGGCATCGTGCCAGAGCGCCAGACCGACGAGTTCCTGACCCGTCAGTTGCCCGTCGCGGTTGTCGTCGAGTGACGCCAGCGCGTCGTAGCCGTTGTTCCAGAACAACCAGAAGGTGACGTTACCGAAGAGTTGGAGCCCCGAGGTAATCTTGCCCGTTTGGCGCGGATCGTGAACCAACCACGCGGCGTCACGGTTGATCCAGGTCCACTTCTTCGCGAGGCCGGTGCCATCAGCATCGAAGGCCACCGCGGCCGCGCGGTCTTCGATCGCGCTGGCTGTGAGACCATCCTTGAGTGGAATCGCAATCGGTGTGATTGGGCGAGGCAACATCTCGATTCTTTTGGCGCGATCTTTCAACTCGGTGAGCTCGTCCTTGTCCTTTTCCGCATCGAGCAGCGGAGTGAGGTAACTGGCGGCTTCAACCGTGATGGTGTGCCCGCCCAGTCCGAGCGCCTGCAGATCTTTCTCCTTCTCCCATGCCTTCGCGATAACTTTGCGGAGCGACGCAATGGCGTCGGCTTTTTTGTCGGTTTGCGATAGCAACCAGGCATAGCCAAGCTGTGCACGCAGGTCGTCCGGTGCCAGTTCGATTGCCTTGGTGAACAGCTTCATGGCCGCTTCGAGGTGTACTTGAGCCGCCTTCAATTTCTCTTTGTCGTCGGTCTTGGTCACATTGCGGAAGGGCACCAGTGGCGGTTCATAGCCGAACCACACCACATCGGGCCGTTTCGCATTCACGGGCACTTCTTCGGATCGCAGCGAATAGGCCATGGCATGAGTGCGGGCGAGGTTCAGGGTCGCCTGCACGTTCTTGGGGTCTTTCTCGATCATCAATTTGAGGTTCTTCGCGATCCGCTCCACCGGTACCTTTTCCACATCGACACGCATGAACATGGCAGACGACGAATGGAGTGCCAGGGTGAACAGTGCGGCTGCGAGCACGGGGGCCAAACGATAGGCAGACATAATTCCTCCGGGTTGTCGGGCTGGGCGAATGGATGATACCGCTTCTGATAGGAACCTGTAAACTGTTGATGTGCGAACTGTTACGGAGGAACCCGGTCATGGCCATCTCGCGCCGAACTTTCCTGGCCACATCGGCAGTCCTGGTGGGTGGTGTGCAAGCCACCACGGCAAGCACACCGATCGACCCCATCGCCAGGCCCACTATGGAGCCGGAACTCAAACTCAGCCTGGCCGCGTACAGCTTCAACAGCGCCTTGAATCTGAAAAAGCCCACGATGACCCTCTTCGAGTTCATCGACTTCGCCGGGACACTGCCACTCGATGGCGTCGAACTGACCTCTTACTACTGGGCCGAAATCAGCGATGCCTACGCCAAGAAATTGAAGGAGCACACCGCCAAACACAAGCTCGCCATCTCGGGCGTGCCGGTGAGCAACAACTTCTGCGTGCGCGATCCGGACCTATATCGTGCCGAGATTCAAAAGGTGAAGGAGTGGACCACGCGGGCCGCTCAGGTGGGTGCGCCCACGGTCCGCATCTTCGCCGGCAACCTCGAAAAAGGGGATACCCTCGCCGAAGCTCAGAAGCGAGTTGTCGCAGCGCTGGAAGAGTGCTGCGAGGTGGCCAAGAAACTCGGGGTGATGCTTGCGCTCGAGAATCATGGTGGGATCACGGATACGGCCGAGCACTTACTCGATCTGGTGATGCCGGTGAAGAGTACGGCGCTCGGTGTCAACATCGACATGGGCAACTTCCACACCGCCGATCCGTATTCCGACATTGCCTCGATCGCGCCGTATGGCGTGGTCTGTCAGGTGAAAACCGAGATCGCGCCCAACAACAAGAAGGAGAACGCCGATCTGGGCCGAGTCGTGAAGATTCTGAAGCAGGCGAACTTCCACGGTTACATTGCACTGGAATACGAAGCGATGGAAGACCCGAAGTTGGCCGTGCCGAAGTACATCAAGGAACTTCGCAAGCTGCTCGGGTAACGCCAATTATCCCAGACCCATAGCGTTCAACACCATTTCCTTCACCGCTGTCATGGGCACACTCGGACCGGGATTGGGGCCGTGACCGATTAGAATGGGTCGGTCGCGCGGATCGGCGGCAGCAAGCCCATGCCTCCCGCGCACGATGCGGGCATCCAGAGCCACCACCTCGAGCGTCATTCGGAAGCCGAGCTTCTTTTGCAGAACCCGGCGGGCGGCGTGCAACTTCGGGAACCACAACTTCGGATCAAAGAAGAGTTCGCACGGATCGAAGCCCGGTTTGTGATGAATCGCAACCGCTCGGGCGTAATCCGGAGCCTGGCGGTCGTTCAACCAGAAGGGGTAAGCAAACCAGGCGTGCGGTTCGGAGAGCAGCACGATCTCGCCACTGCGCGGATGATCGAGATAGATCTCCTGTCGCTCCTCACCCGAGAGCACGCGAGCTACACCAGGCAACGTGAGCAAGACATCACGCACGCGGGTGATATCGGCTGCATCGCGGACAGACACATGTGCCAGTTGGTGATCGCACACCGCGAAGGCCCGCGAACCGTACAGATCGAGTTGCTCCCCAAACGGCCCGAGCCGCACCTCCAGGAGTCCTGCATCCCGGAGTGCTCGGTTCACATAGACCGGTTGCGTCACATCGCAGTGGCCGTATTCGCTGACGACCCAAACCTGAGCACCCCGAGCGTGTGCCGCATCCAGGAGTGGCGCCACCGCGTCGTCCAACTCCTTCACACAGCGGGGCATGTCCGTGCCTGTGGGGCCAAAGCGCTGTGGGTCGTAATCGAGGTGCGGCAGATACACCAGCGTGAGGTCCGGTGGCGCTCCGAATTGCGTGGCGGTCAATGTGGTGGCCGCGGCCTGGGCGATCCACTGAGTACTCTTCACACCCGCCATTGGCCCCCAAAACTGCGGGAATGGGAACGCACCGTGTTGTTGCACCAGGTGCTCGGATAGCTGTTGTGGTTGGCCGGTGACCCCAAACGCTTTGTTGCCATCTACCGCGTAGTGGGGCTTGGGGGTCACGCTCCAATCGACCGCAGCACCCTGGTTGAACCACCAGAATAGCTTGGCACTGCGGAATGCCTGACCCCGCTGGCGCGCCCGCTGGCTGGCTGTCTCGTACAGGGGCTCCGCCTGGATCAACCGGTTACATTGCTGCCAGAACCGGACTTCATTCGTGTTCCGAAAGTGCCACCCGTTCGCGACGACGCCGTGCGTGTTGGGGAGCGTACCCGTCAGCAGCGTGGCCTGTGCCGTGCAGGTGACCGCGGGTAGCACTTCGGGCATATCTGCGACCCAACCGCTCTTGGCAATCGCTTGCAGGCGGGGGGCGTGTTCCAGAAGTCGGGGCGTGAGTCCGACCGCGTTCATCAAGACGATGGGTTGCATCCCACTATGATTAGCAAGGATTCGGATCTGTGGCGCGGGAGAAGCGAATGCAGACGCGACAACTGGGGAATTCGGATCTCCAGATTACGCCGATCGGCTTCGGGGCCTGGGCGATTGGGGGCAGTGGCTGGGCGTTCGCCTGGGGCACCCAGGACGATGCGGATTCGATTGCTACCATCCGTGAGGCGCTTGATCTCGGCATCAACTGGATCGACACCGCCGCGGTCTATGGCCTGGGTCATTCCGAAGAAGTCGTTGCCCGGGCGCTGGCGGGTGTAGCGCAGCGGCCCTACGTCTTCACCAAGTGTGGTCGTGTGTGGGACGACCAGGGCCAAATCGGGAAGCGCCTGACCGCGGCCAGCGTGCGAGCGGAATGCGAAGCGAGCCTCCGCCGACTGAAGGTGGACGTGATCGATTTGTATCAGATCCATTGGCCCGAGCCCGATGAGGATATCGAAGAAGCATGGCAAACGGTCTTGAAGCTTCGCGACGAAGGCAAGGTCCGTTGGGCTGGTGTCTCGAATTTCTCCAGTGAGCAAATGGCTCGAATCACCAAATTCGGCCCGATCACGTCGCTGCAACCCCCGTATTCACTCACCCGCCGCGAGGTGGAAACGAGCATCCTCCCGTACTGCCAAGAGCACAATATCGGCGTTCTCGGGTATTCTCCGATGGCCAGTGGGCTCCTCACCGGCGCGATGACGCGCGAACGCATCGCGGCACTGCCCGCGGACGACTGGCGAAAAGAGAAGAACAAGAACTACGAGGAGCCGCACTTATCGCGCAACCTGAAGCTGGTTGAGTTGCTGCAGGCCATCGGTGTCCGGCATGGGCGGTGGCCCGGCGAAGTTGCGATTGCGTGGGTGCTGCGTCATTCGGCTGTCACGGGGGCCATCGTGGGAGCACGCAAGCCGGGCCAACTGGCGGCACTCGTGGGCGCGGCCAACTGGCGGTTGACCACCAATGAAGTGGCGGAATTGGATACGTTTCTTAACGATAATCCCGGGTGATGACAAATGAAACGATCGTTGTTCCTGGCACTGTTTCTGCTCGTGGCTCCGGGCGTCGCGCACGCCCAGGCACCGCGGCCAGCGGCTGATCCCGAACTCCGCGATTCCATTAAGGCAAACTACACCAAGTACGAATACATGATCCCCATGCGGGACGGTGTTCGGCTCCACACCGCGGTGTACGTACCCAAGGACGATTCGAAGACGTATCCGTTTTTGCTCATGCGCACACCGTACAGTTGCCAGCCCTACGGCGTGGACAAGTACCCCGATGCGATACGCCCCGGCGAGGCGTACGTGAAATCGGGCTACATCTTTGTGAATCAAGATGTGCGTGGTCGCTGGAAGTCCGAAGGCGAGTTCGTGAACATGCGGCCGCACAACTCGAAGAAGGAAAAGGGGCAGATCGATGAGAGTAGCGACACTTACGACACCATCGAGTGGCTCCTGAAGAACGTGAAAGGGCACAACGGCCGGGTCGGGCAGTGGGGCATCTCGTATCCGGGTTTCTACACCGTCGCGGGAATGGTCGATGCACACCCGGCGCTGAAAGCCGTCTCGCCGCAAGCCCCGGTGACCGACTGGTTCATTGGCGACGATTTCCATCACAATGGCTGCCTGTTCTTGCCGCATTGTTTCAACTTCATGGCCAACTTTGGGAAGCCCCGGCCCGAACCGACCACGAAGAATGTGAACCTGCCGTTCGATCACGGCACTCCGGACGGCTACAAGTTCTTCCTGGAAATGGGGCCGATCAAGAACGCCGATGCCAAGTATTACAAGGGTGAAGTCGCGTTCTGGAACGAAGTGTTCGACCACCCCAACTACGATTCGTGGTGGCAGGCCCGCAACATTCGGCAGCACATCAAGAGCGTGAAACCCGCCGTACTAACCGTGGGTGGTTGGTACGATGCCGAGAACCTGTTCGGAGCGCTGGAAACCTTTAAGAAGAGCGAAGCGAACAACCCACCAAAGAATAACCACGTTGTGATGGGGCCGTGGGTGCACGGTGGCTGGAATCGGCAAGATGGCGACCGCCTAGGCGATGTTCGCTTCAATGCCAAAACCGGTCCGTTCTACCGCGAGAAGATCGAGTTTCCGTTCTTCGAGGCACACCTGAAGGGCGACGGAACCACGGAGCATCCGAAGGCGTGGATGTTCGAGACCGGCACGAACGTGTGGCGGCGCTTCGACAGTTGGCCACCCCAAGAGGCCAAGCCCGTGGAGTATCGACTCGGAGGTGCGGGTACGCTTGGCACGGCCAAAGTTGAACAAGGGCTGCCCATCGTGTCCTTCGACGAGTTCGTATCTGATCCCACGAAGCCGGTGCCGTTCATCAACAAGACCACGATTGGCATGGCCCAGGAATACATGACAGCCGATCAGCGCTTCGCGTCGCAACGGCCCGATGTGCTCGTGTACCAGACGCCAGTGCTCAAGGAAGACCTCACCATCGCGGGGCCGATCGAAGTCGAACTGTTCGTGAGCACCACCGGCACCGATGCCGATTGGGTTGTAAAGGTGATCGACGTTTACCCCGATGATTACCCCGATCTGGACCCCAACCCCACGGGCGTGCGCATGGGTGGCTACCAGCAACTCCTACGCGGTGAGCCGTTCCGCGGCAAATTCCGCAACAGCTTCGAGAAGCCCGAGCCCTTCAAGCCGGGCGAAGTGGCCAAGATCAAGTTCACGATGCCCGATATCTGCCACACGTTCCGCCCGGGCCACCGCATGATGATCCAGGTGCAATCGACCTGGTTCCCACTCGTGGACCGCAACCCACAAACGTTTTGCGATATCTACAAGGCCGACGAGAAGAGCTTCAAGCAGCAGACCCACCGCGTGCACCACACCAGCGAGTACCCTTCAAAAGTGACGCTGCGGGTGGTGAAGTAAGGAGCGCGGTCCGTGCTTATGCCACCACACCGCTGACCACCTCGCCATGCACGTTGGTGAGGCGGCGCTGGATTCCGTTGTGGTAGTACGTCAGCTTCTCGTGGTCGATCCCGAGCAGGTGGAGCACCGTGGCATGGAAGTCGTGCCAGGCCACGGGGTGCTCGGCCGCCTTCCAGCCGATCTCGTCGGTGCTGCCAAATGCCACGCCTGGCTTGAGGCCCGCGCCAGCGAGCCAGCAGGAAAAGCCGTACTTGTTGTGATCGCGGCCGGTGCCGATCTCGTTGGCGGCGGATTGCGTGAACGGCGTGCGGCCGAATTCGGTGGTGAAGATCACCAGGGTATCATCCAACATCCCGCGCTGCTTGAGGTCGCGCACCAGCGCGGCCACGGGTTTGTCGATGCGTGCGGCTTCGGCTCCGTGGTTCTCCATCACATTCTCGTGAGCGTCCCAGCTTGTGCGTGGCGTGCCTGCAATCGGCCCGCCGCTGTAGATTTGCACAAAGCGCACTCCCCGTTCCAGGAGCCGCCGCGCCAGCAGACAGCGCTGCCCGCAATCGGCCGTGATGGGGTTGTCCAGGCCGTATTGTGTTTTGAGCTTCGCCGATTCCTTGGATAGATCGGCCACCGCCGGGACAGCGAGTTGCATGCGTGCAGCCAGTTCGTAGCTTTTCATCCGTGCCGAGAGATCGGCTTCGCCACCCGCGCGATCGAGATGGAGGCGGTTGAGCTTCTGCAAAAAGGCGCGTGAATCGTGTTCTTCCTGTGCTGTGATTGCTTGCTCGGGGAAGAGATCGCGCACAGGAGTGTCGCCACCGCGGAAGACGACGCCTTGGTGCTGTGCGGGTAGGAAGCCGCTAGTCCAGTTCGAGGCCGCTCCGTTCGGCTCACCACGACCATCGGGCAACACCACGAACGCCGGCAGATCGTCCACGACACTTCCCAACCCATAGCTGAGCCACGAGCCAAGTGCGGGATACCCGTTGAACTGAAAGCCGCTGTTGAGCACGAACAGTGCCGGCGTGTGATTCGCACTGTCGGCCCTCATCGAGCGAATGACGGTGAGTTCATCCGCAACTCCGGCGATGTGCGGCCACAGTTCGGAGACCCACAGGCCGCTCTTGCCACGCTGGCGAAATTCCCAGTCTGGTTGCCGCAGTCGGCCCACTTGGTTGAAGAAGACATCGGGCTTGGTGGTCGTGTTCAGTGCCTGCCCGTGTCGCTTTATCAGTTCGGGCTTGTAATCGAAGCTATCGAGATGGCTCATCCCGCCGACCAGCGAAATCTGCACTGCACGCCGGGCTCGCACCCGTGGTCCTCCTGGTGCGGCCACGACAGCACCATCGCGGAGTAGCAGCGCGAGCGACGCAGTGGCTGCCAGCCCCGTGCGGGACCAATTCAGGAACGATCGGCGATCGAGGTGTGGCCCCATGATTACTCCACGGTCACGAATTCGTTGCTGTTGAACAGTGCCCGGCAGAGCGCCTTGAGCCCGTGATCGGCCACCAACTTCGCCGCGAGTTTCGCTTCCTCGGGGCTCGGGTCGCGCTGATAAATGTGCTGCCAGGCACGGCGTATCTGTTGCTCGGGTTCAGGTGATTCCTGGGTGATGCGTCCCGCGAGTGCATCGGCCATCCGGAGGGCGAAGCCGTTATTCCAGAGCACCAGTGCCTGCAACGGGGTGGTGGTGCTCGCCCGGCGAGGGGCGGCGGCAGACGGATCGGGGCAATCGAAGGTATCGAGTAAGCCCTGATTGGCCCCACGCGGCAGGAAGCGGTAAATGCTGCGGCGGTGGAAGGCGGGGCCAGCGGGGTCGAACGGATCGAAATAGGCCGTGCCGTTGAAGTTTCGCTCCTTGTAATCGGAGAAGCCTTTGCCGCCGATCTCGCGATTGAGCAAACCCGCCACGGTGAGCATGGCATCGCGGACCGCTTCACCTTCCAGGCGGCGCGGCTGATATCGCCACAAGAGCCGATTGCTGGCATCCTGGGCGAGCGCCTCAGGTCGCAGTGCCGAACTCTGCTGATAGGTAGCCGATGTGACGATGAGCTTGTGCAACGCCTTGAGGCTGAGCTTGTTCGCCTGGAACTCGAACGCCAGCCAGTCCAGCAATTCGGGGTGGCTCGGGGTGCCCGCGTTGAAGCCGAAATCGCTTGGAGTCTCGACCAGGCCAGTGCCAAAGTGGTAGTGCCACACTCGGTTCACCAGCACGCGGGCGAACAGCGGGTTCTCCGGGTGGGTCACCCAGTTGGCGAGTTTCACGCGGCGAGCAGCGTCGGGGGCATCGGGTGGTAGCTCAAAGTCCGTGGGCGTTCGGTTTGCAAGGGCGCTGAGGCCACCCGGGGGAACAATGGCATCGGGAGTGGCGAGATCGCCGCGCAGCAGCAACTTCGTAATACCCGGGTTCTGGTGAACGTTAACATAAGCTTTCTGTGCGGCCGCTTCTGCGCGAAGCCGTTCCAGTAGTGCCTGAGTTGCTGCCACGCTGTTGCGAAGTGAAGCGCGAATCACACGTTGCACAAGAGGCAACTCGGCATCGATCTCGGCATCGGAGAGGAACGCCCCGCCTGCTGTGTAAGACCCTTCGATCTCGGTTGCGGACAGCGCGCGATCGTAGAGCCGTGCCTGCGTGACGGCACCCGCAAGCATTTTGTTGCTGCCCGCCGGTTCGTGCCGGCACCCGAACACCACCACCGCTTTCCCAGCGGGGTAGGTTGCGATCCCGGCACTGGTGTACGCCTTGCCATAGGGTTTGCCGTTGCGGTACGCGCTGATGGTGCCATCCTCGGCGTATGTGATTGCGAGGTGAACAAGTTCTTGTGGGGCTGCGGTCTCTTCGTTGCCGCCAAAGGATTTGGTTCGCCGGAAGAACTCGCTACCCGCCATCCACCGGGCTGGTTCTTGCTCACCGTACACAATCGCGTCGAACACGCTACCGTTGGCCGACTGAATGCTCATGACACCGCCGCCGCGCTGCGTAAGCGCGGCGAGCTTCACCCACGCTTCCAGGGTCTTGGCTTTCAACTCGAAGGGCAATGGTGGTGTGCGCAGGAAGCCGGTTTTGCCATCGAGCGTGGCCCCACCCTTGCTGAGCTTCGCATTGCCGTGCGCTGGTGCATGCAGCTTCCCGACGCGATCGTCTCCACTGATCCGGAAGTCCCACGCGGCCACTGGGGCAGCCGTATTGGTTACCGGGGCTTTGTTGTTGCGAGCGGTAATCGTGGCGCGAGCGGTTTGTTCCAGGCGTGTCAGCTCGACATTTTGGGTAGCGAGTTGCTTTGCCAATCGTGCGATTTCCGACCGAGCCGCCGTGTCGGGTAGCGGGCGTTCGCCATGATCGGAACCGCTGATTGCCGAGGCCAGGCGGTAGAAATCGGTTTGCGAAATCGGATCGAACTTGTGGTCGTGGCAACGGGCGCAATTGACGGTCATCCCCAGGAAGGTTTGGCCCACGGCACCCACGAGTGCTTCGAGCTCATCCTGCCGGGCCACCGCCCGCATCTGATCGTTGCCGAGTACAGTGTTGTGGACTCCAGCTACCAGGAACCCCGTGGCTCGCACGGCTTCTGCATCGCCGGGCTTGAGGACATCACCAGCAATTTGCAGGCGGACAAACTCGTCATACGGCAGATCGGCGTTGAGCGATCGAACAACCCAATCGCGGTAGTGCCAAGCGTTGGGCCGCGGGCTGTTTCGCTCGAAGCCGTCCGATTCGCCGTAGCGGACCACGTCGAGCCAGTGCCGAGCCCAGCGTTCCCCGTAATGCGGCGACGCCAGCAAGCGATCGATGACTTTTTCGTACGCATCGGGTGCGCGGTCGTTCACGAATGCTTCGACTTCGTCCGGGCTGGGCGGCAGTCCCAGTAAGTCGAAGGTCACCCGGCGAATGAGCGTGCGGCGATCCGCGGGTGCCGAGGGCGTCAGTTTCTTCTCGGCAAGCTTTGCGAAGGTGAATTGATCAATCGGGTGCGCTGCGAACCCAGCTTTCGCGGCATCCGGATGAGCGGGCAGCACGGGCTTACGAACCGGTTGGAGCGACCACCAGTCGTAGCCGGCGCGAGTCGCGGTGGTGAAGCGAAACGGGTCGATGGGGTCGGTGCCCCACTTCGCGCCGCTATCGATCCAGCTTTTCAGAAGCTGGGCCTCACCCGCGGGCAGCGGCTTCTTCGGCGGCATTTCGCCCGCGGCGACGCGCTTGCCAATTTCGGCCGCATCAGCGTTTGCTCGGCGCGATAGATCGAGATCGCCTTTCGGCTTGGCACCGGAGTGGCAATCCAGGCAACGTGCTGCGAGTAGCGGAGCGATCTGCTTGTCGAAATCGGGGGGCGTCGCGGTTGCTCGCAAGCCCAGGACTAACAGAAGAAACGCCGGGAGAAAGAAACGGTGCATGTGCACGTCGCGGTCCCCAGGGAAGGGGGTGGGAGAGTACAGAAGCTCTATTCTCCACAATCGCAGCCGCGGTTCAATCGCCATCGTCGGATCTGCCAACGCAAAGAGCCCGGCCATGCTTGGCCAGGCTCTGCGAAGTTGCTGTGATCCGAGCCGCGATTACTTCTTCGCTTCCACAAGCCGGATCGACTTGATCACCACATCCTCCACCGGGACATCGTCGAAGCGCATCTTGGTGCCGGTCTTCACGACTTTGATCTTATCGATCACATCCATACCCTCGGTGATGCGGGCGAAGACACAGTAGCCAACCTTGTCGCCGGCCTTGGCACGATCGAGGAAGGTGTTGTCCTTCACGTTGACGAAGAACTGGCTGGTGGCACTATCGGGTTGCGGTGTGCGGGCCATCGCCAGCGTACCACGGAGATTCGAGAGCTCATTGGACGACTCGTTCTTGATGGGATCGCGGGTCTTGCGCTCTTTCATCCCGGGTTCGAAGCCGCCACCCTGGATCATGAAGTTCTCGATGACTCGGTGGAACACCAACCCATCGTAGTGCTTGTCTTTGACGTATTCGAGGAAGTTCTTGACCGTACCCGGGGCTTTGTTTTCGAACAACTCGACTGTGAAGTTCCCCAGGTTGGTCTCCACCACGACCGTGGGGTTTGCCGCTCTCGCTCCACCAACAGTGACCATTCCCAGCACCACGAAGCACAGGGCGATCAGTTTGATCGACAACATTGAACATCTCCTGGTTTGAACAGAGCCGTCCCGGGCCTGACCGAGTCGCTCGCGAGCTCCATCCGGTACAGCGATTGTACAGGAAGTCGAGCTCGCGCGTAGCACTCCTGGGAAGATCAGTTGAGAGGTGTGCGGGAGAGCGCGGTTTGTAGCTTTCGCCGAAGATCGGCAAAATACGCGGTCATGTCCTCGGCGGTTTTCGCGGCTCCCCGGGAGCAGGAACCGGTGGAACAGCCACCGCTCGTGCCGCAACTGGAGCTCCCACCATCCGTAGAACCGCAACCGGGTTTGCCACAACCCGATGGGCTGGGTTCGTCGCGGCTCACGGGAGTTGCGCTGAGATTCAGCAAGCGTAGGGTCAGCCCCGACCGGTTGCTCAGTTCATCGAGCAACGCGGTGCTATCGCATGCTGCCCAGGGGAGGGCATGCAGAATCACGGTTTCATCGAGTGTGGCCTCGACGTCCACGAATGTCAGGGGAAGTTGCAGCGCTGTGGCCCGCGCCGCTGCCACGGCTAACAGTTGCTGGGCGCGATCTCGAAGTTCGGCAATCCGGGATTGGTCGTCCCGAGTGGCCAATCGCACAATCGTGCCATCGGTGTTGACTGCATTGCTCGCTTCGGTTGCGGCGAGCAAGACTTCGCCGATCTCGGTCCCGCGCGGACCTTGCAAGACCACGAAGTCCCCGCGTTTGAGAGGCCAGTTGTTCTGGAAGTGCCCCACAAAACCGGGATGGCCAAACCGAAGCAATGCAGCAGTCGCTGTCGCCATGGCACGATCACGCTTTCGGTTCGTCCTCGAAGCCGAGGAACTCGCGCATGTAACGGTCGTATTCCTGCTGGTGAAAGTCGGAGCTGAGATCGTAACGGTTCTCGTTGATGAGTTTCACACTCTGATCTTTCAACCAGATCGTCCAGCAGGCTTCGCAAATCTCATTCTGGATGCGAGTACCCAGGGCATCGGCGAACGGGGGCGCTGTGAGTGGGCGTGCCCGCTTGCCTTCCGCGCACATGGGGCGCTTGCAACGGAAGCCCGTATCGGGGCTGCCGTCGTCCTCGATCTTGGGAGCGGGCGGGGCCGGGATTGGCGCACCAACCGATGTGAGCAACTTGCCGATCGCCTCCATGGGGATGCGGTCGCCGCGCTCGTTGGCCGTCAACCACCCGCGAGTCAAGACCTCGATGGCCTTGTCCTTCTCACCCTGATTGATCAGGCATGTGCCCAAGTACTGAAAGACCCGCGAGAAGCCCGGCGTGATGGCGAGTGTCCGCTCGAAAGCTGTAATCGCTTCCGGGTACTCCCCAGCCTTCATCAACGATTCACCAAGGCGGTAATGCGCGAGGTCGTCGTCCGCATCGCCCTCGGCCATCTTGCGGTAACGGGCAATCTCTTCCAACTGTTCGGGGGTCGCAGGCATGGTGAGCCAATCCTGATCATTCGCCGGGAAGAGCGGGGGGCGAAGGCCCCCTTGGCCGGCAACTTCGGGAGCACGCGACTCCCCGCTCAGTGGACTTAGTTCGCCGAGAGGATGGTGAACGGTAGCTCGTAAGTCGACTTCTTGTTCGCCACCCGATCGTTCGCCGTGATGCGCACGGTGTACTTACCGGGCCGGCTCAAGAACATGGGAAATCGCATCGCGAAAGCTCCATCTTTCTCGTCGACTCCGCCATCCTGAATGTGGGTGCGCGGTTTGGCCAGCGTGGGGTTGCCCTTTTCATCCAGGATCTGGAACTCGAACTCGACGTTTGGTTGCTTGGTTTTGGGATCTCGGGCGAATGTGGCCACGCTGAACTGAATAAAGATTGACTGGCCCACCACACCCGTGGTCGGAGCCGAGAAGAGGCCGCGTTCATCGTGCGAGGTGAACACCGCGACTATTCCGAAATCGCGCTTTGCGACCTCGAACTTCGTCGTCAGTGTATCCTTGGCCTTGCTCTTGGGGTCTTCGACCGTGATCTTGCAGGTGTAGTTGCCGGCATCCTGATCGAGCCCGATCGTGATGAAGGCCCGAGCGGGAACCACATTGCCCCGCAACGGCACGAAGTCGACCAATTCCCGTGCATCTTGCTTGAAGATCGGCTTGCCCGCGCCATCGGCAACGTCCATCGACATGGTGTACTTGGCAGTGCCATCGGCATCGATCGGCAGACCCGTAATGTCGTCGCCGATAAAGAGCACATCGCCGGGCAAGAGCTTCCCGGGGGCCCGGGTGGCTCCCAGTTCGCCGATGGTCATTCGGACATTGCCCAGCTTCAATTCTCCGGCCTGCCCGCGAGCCGCAATGGGCTGCACGGTGGAACCCTGACCAGGGGCGAATGCGACAACAAGTTGCAATGCAGCGATCATAAATGGAGAGAACATGGGGCGGATCCTGTCGAGGTTATCAAAGTTCCGGGAACCCGTTACCAGTTCCTAACACTATATTGTTGCGTTTGTTGACGGCTGCGACCAGTAGCGCGGCTTTCGTGATCGTACAAGTCGCGCGTTTGGTGGGGTGAACGGAATCTGGATTCGCAGGTGAAATCCGACACTGCCATGAGCTATGATGGAGTTGGCTTGATTGGGTCGTGCGTCCGAGGCACGACGGGCTGTAGGCCAACGGGAGATCGCACTGGTACGCGGTTCCCGGAGGCGTGGTCCCGTAGTAAGGAGGTGATCCTGTGCCGAGTAGTAGTTGTTACCAGGATTTCGAGGGCCGGCTCGTTTAACGGCTGCGTTTCGGGTGGTCCGTTAAGCCGGCCGCCCAATCGAGCCCCCGGGAGTATCTACCCGGGGGTTCACTGTTTCCCCAGCACCCACAGCACTACTTCTCGCCTGCCGCCAGTTCCAGGATGCGTTCCCAGATCTCGGGCGTGACCGGCATGACCGAAAGCCGCGAGATTCGCACCAGTTCCCACTGCTCGAACGCTTTCTCAGCTTTGATCGTGGCGAGCGTAACCGCGTGTTTCAACTTCCGGATCGGCTTCAGCGTTACCAAGACGCGCTTGCCGTTTTCGTCCTCCGGATCGGGTAGCGGATCGCCCATGGCTTGCATGATGCCGACTACCGCTTTCTCGTTCCCGGTGTGGTAGAAGAAGACTTGATCGCCCTTCTGAATCGACCGGAGATGCTTCTGGGCCAGTGCGTTGTTCACGCCGCTCCAGGTTGTGCGGCCGTCCCGCTCCAGATCGGCAAAGCTGTAGCTACCCGGCTCTTCCTTGAACAACCAGAACGCCATTGTTGTCCTCTTGATCCGACGAGTTGCGTATAGTGTTTTGGCGTGGCCCGGACCTGCACCTTGTTGCTCACCATGCTTCCCCGGGTCACGCTGCACTTTTTGATACCGCTCGCATTTCAGGGTTTCGGGTCACGGCGGAAGAAGCTCTTTCGCTCTTCTTGCCCATGCAGCAGCACTTTTTGAGCGATGCCCACTTCTGCGGCGTTCCAGCGGGTCAGTTTGATCCGCGCTAAATCGGAGATCATCTTCGTGCTTTGCGGATTGTGCATGGCATCCCAGTGAATGACTTGCAGCAACACCGCGGGCACACCGGCTTCTTGGCAGTTCTCGGGCCATTGTGTGCTGACTGTCACGAGACCATCGAAATCGAGCCGCTTCAGCTTGCACACCACGCAGACCATCTCGAGCTTGTCCGGGATCTTCCCACCCAGATTGTCGCTGCGTAACTCGGTGGCGAGTGACTGAATAAACGGTGCCTGCACCTTGGGGTAACCGGCTCGAATGAGATCGGCGAGTTCGGCCCCGGCATGCGGCGATGCCACCGTAATGAGTTTGGTCACCCCCGAATCGGGATAAGCCTGAACAAAGATTCGAGCGATTACGCCGCCTGCGGAGTGGCCGATCAGGACAATGTCCTTGTAGCCGGCGTCGCGCAGACCCTGGACTGCCCGGCGCAGCCCCGGGGAATGCGCCACGACATCCATGGGTACCGTTTGCGCATATCCCCACGCATAAACATCAAACTCTTTGGACAGTGCGCGTACGATTTCGCTGCCGGGTTCCTGGAAGCTGTGCATTTCGGGTCGTGTGGAAACGCTGGGCCGCAGGGGGTGGATCTTGAGCCCCGGAATTAGCACCACAGCGCGTTCTTTCGCCGCGGGTGCCTTCTCCAGCAGTTTCACACGTGGGTCGGGTGCAACCTGCCAGAGTTCCGTTGGTAAGTTGGCGGCGGGTGCAGCAAAGATGGCAACAACCAGTGGCAAGCTCGGCGTCATGGGAACCCTCCCAACAGAACAGTGCGGCTGAGTAATGGTAACCGTTGTACCGAATAATGGGATTGTACCGCCACTTCGATTCCCCCAGTGCGGTGGATGTGGGAGAACCGGGCAGATTGTGCAAGGTCCGTGGGACGCGCGAACCGATCTTCACAAACGAGCGAACGCGCCACCGCTGCAGGAGGCAACGTGCATGGGCGTCTTACCCGACTGGATGATTCAACGGGATGTCAAGATCGTTCCGTATGCCGACGGACAGCACCGACCGGGCGTGATCTCTTATGGGGTCACGAGTTACGGCTACGATGTCCGCGTCGATCGGCACTTCAAGGTCTTCACGAATGTGTGGGGCAGCACGGTTGACCCCAAGCAGTTCGATCCGAAGTCGTTTGTCGATGTCCACGCAGACTTTGTGCTGATTCCGCCGAACAGCTTCGCGCTGGCCGAGACGGTCGAGTACATCGAGGTTCCCCGCGATATTCTCTGTGTTTGCGTGGGGAAATCGACTTACGCCCGCTGCGGCATCATCGTGAATGTGACGCCGCTCGAGCCGGAATGGCGCGGTCGCGTGACGATCGAAATCAGCAACACCACGCCGCTGCCCGCCAAGATCTACGCCGGCGAAGGGATTGCTCAAATCATCTTCCTCAAGGCCGAGGATGTCTGTCGTACCAGCTATGCCGACAAGAAGGGCAAGTACCAGGACCAACAGGGGCTGACTCTCCCCTTCGTTCCTGGTACCGCCACCGGTTCGGGGTAACAATTCACACTGCCGACATCGCAGCGCCGTGATCCCAACTGTACTGTTGCGCTCGGGTGGTGTACGGTTGTATTATCACGGCATGTCATCGACTTCGAATACACGAACCCGCGAACACAAGCGGTCGGGTGGTTCGCTCGACCGTTACAGCTACCCCTGGATATCGCCATGCAGATCGCACGTCGTTTTACCCGTGAAGGTCAAGACCCCTACGCCAGTCTCACGTTCGCACCACGAACGTCGGTGATTCGCAATCCGAACGGGTCGGTCGTCTTCGAGATGAAAGACGTGCTCGTTCCGGCGGGGTGGTCGCAAGTCGCGGTCGATATCCTGGCTCAGAAGTATTTCCGGCGTGCAGGCGTGCCGGACCAACTGGCTCCGGTTGCGGAAGACCGTGTGCCCGCGTGGCTCCAGCGGAGCACCGCGGCCAGTGAAACCACGTCAACCACTGGCGAGACGGATTCCCGCCAGGTCTTCAATCGCCTCGCGGGGTGTTGGGCGTACTGGGGCTGGAAAGGTGGCTACTTCACCACCGAGGCCGATGCCCGCACCTTCTACGACGAAACGTGCTACATGCTCGCGGCGCAGATGGCCGCACCCAACAGTCCGCAGTGGTTCAACACGGGCTTGCACTGGGCTTATGGCATCGAAGGGCCGCCCCAGGGGCACCACTACGTCCATCCGCAATCCCAGGAATTGAAGCGATCGACCTCGGCGTACGAGCGGCCCGCACCGCATGCGTGCTTCATTCAGGCTGTCAATGATGATCTCGTCAATGAAGGCGGCATCATGGACTTGTGGGTCCGTGAAGCACGCATCTTCAAGTACGGGAGCGGCACGGGTAGCAACTTCTCGGCACTGCGCGGTGAAGGCGAACCGCTTTCGGGTGGTGGCAAGTCGTCCGGGCTCATGAGCTTTCTGAAGATCGGCGACCGCGCGGCCGGGGCGATCAAGAGTGGCGGCACCACACGTCGTGCGGCCAAGATGGTCGTGCTCGATCTGGATCACCCGGACATTGAAGAGTTCATTAACTGGAAAGTGACCGAAGAACAGAAGGTCGCCGACCTGGTAACGGGCTCACGCCTGATGAATCGCCACCTGAACGCGATTCTGCGAGCCATCACCACACACGCCAATGCGGACGAGAAGTACGACCCCGCACGGAACCCGAATCTGCGGAAGTCAGTGCTGGACGCTCGTGGTGCGTTGATCCCCGAGAACTACATCGCACGGGTGATTCAGTTGGCACGGCAGGGGTTCACGCATCTGGAGGTCGAGGAGTACGACACCGACTGGAACTCGAAGGCGTACTTCACCGTCTCGGGCCAGAACAGCAACAACTCGGTGCGGATCACCAACGAGTTCATGAAGGCCGTGGAGACGAACGGTCCCTGGCACCTGTACTGGCGAACGGAACTGGAGAAGGCCAAGAAGGAAGGTCTCGCCCCGAAGCCCAAGAAGACCCTGCCGGCGCGCGAACTGTGGGATCAGATTGCCCATGCGGCCTGGAGTTGTGCCGACCCCGGCGTGCAGTTCGACACCACCTTCAACGAGTGGCACACCTGCCCCGTCGATGGCCGCATCAACGCAACGAACCCGTGCTCGGAATATGCCTTCCTCGACGACACGGCGTGCAACCTCGCCTCGCTCAACTTGCTCACGTTTTTTGACACCAAGACCAGCAAGCTCGACATCGACGCCTACCGGCACGCGGTGCGAATCTGGACACTGATTCTGGAAATCAGCGTTTACATGGCGCAGTTCCCCAGTCAGTCGGTGGCACAGAAGTCGTACGACTTCCGCACGCTCGGCCTGGGTTACGCCAAC
>JBGTAO010000349.1:0-4179 GCA_041749835.1 Gemmata sp.
GAACTTGCAGGAAATCCGCCCGAGCCCCAGGCGCGAGACTTTCCCCCGGTTCGTGACTACGGATACAGTAGTTCGTTCACCGGGCTTCAGGGGTGTGCTGCACATGGTCTTTCTCTCGCGAATCTACACGAAATCGGGCGATACGGGCGATACTGGGCTCGGCGATGGTAGCCGGGTGCCCAAGGATCACGTTCGCGTACACTCCTATGGCGAGGTTGATGAACTGAACGCCGTGCTGGGGCTGCTGCTTGCACATTGCCCAGATTGCCCGGACGCGGCCAATCTCCGCGCCATCCAAAACGAACTCTTCGATGTGGGGGCCGATCTCTGCGTGCCGATCGTGGCTGGGGAGGAGGCGGGCAAGTGCTTGCGGGTGACGGCGGTGCAAGCGGAGCGACTCGAGCGCGCCATCGACCGCCTGAACGACTCACTCCAGCCGCTGAATAGCTTCATCCTCCCGGGTGGGAACGCTGCGGCAGCGTGGCTACACCTGGCGCGCACCGTGTGCCGTCGGGCCGAACGAGCCGTGGTTACACTTCTGCACATCGAAGCGGTGAACCCGCAGTTGCTGATCTATCTGAACCGCCTGAGCGACTATCTGTTTGTGCTGGCACGTGTGGCCAACAACAACGGGCAAGGCGATGTGCTCTGGGTGCCCGGAGCTGGCCGCGATTCGCGGGAATGACCGACTGCTGCTTCTGTGCCCGGTTACAGGAGAAGCAACGGGGCGAGCGGGCTATTCTCCGGCAATGCGCTGCAGGTCGGCTCGTTTGCCTTCGTAGGTTTCGTCGAACGCCAGCACGACCGGGTCGGGGGCCACGCCGGCGGCGGTGCACGCCATGCTGTAGACGGTGGGCCACCAGTTCTCGTGATTCGTGAGCCCCCGTTCTTTCACTGTCACCCAGTTGCTCAGCACCTTGGACCACGCCGCGTCGCCGTAATCGAGTGCCTCCTTGAGGCTGCCGAACTCCGGGACATACCATTGCCGGCCGATCTGCGAGTGCAACACTTCGTCGGCCCAGTCGAAATCCTGAATGGTGGCGATCAACGGCAATCCCGACGCCTGGCCGGTCTCGAATTCGTACCGCTTACCCGTGCGGGGCATCAACCCTTGTTCGATGAAGTAGAGCACGCCGTGACGTTCCATCGGTGTGCACTCGGTATTGAGGCGATAGGACCAGTTGAAGGTGACCTTCGCCTGAGTCCAATCGACACCGAGCGCCACGAAGCCGACTTCGCCCATCATGGAGTGGCGCGCTTCGTCCCAAAGTTGGCGTGACATGTCGCGGTAGTAACCCCACGGCTTGCCAGGTGTCTGGGCAATGATGCTGGCCATCATCTCGGGCACATCGATCTCGCGCAGCCGCTTGTAGAGCATCATGAGCGCCTTGGCCCGCGCCGGGAATGCCTCGTTGTACAGGAAGCTCTCGGCGTTCACGCCCTGGTTCCACGGATCGGTGAAGCGTTCATCGCGTTTCGGCAGCGGGTCGTACTGGTAGGGTGTGTTCGAATAGAGCCGTGGGAGCGCTTCGCCGTGGCGTGCTGGTGCGAGAGGGGAACCGCTGATCGTGCCAGACGCCAGGAGTAGATGATCGAGCACAGTGGTGAACCACTCCCGCATGGTGGCGGGGCTGCCGAGCGCGGTGAGCGCCTGCAGCCCGATTTGCTGCATTTCGTGGAGTTCGAGGTGTGCGAACTTCAACACCCGTCGGCTTGGAGCATCGGTGAGCAGGTTGGTCTCGGCCAGATACTGTTCAATCGCAACAAGCAGCGCGCCGACGGCATGCGCATAGACCCCAGCCAGCAACTCTTGCGTCGTCGGCGCATTGAGAATCTCGTCGAAATAGATCTCCAACGCGGGGTGCGGCACGTCTTCGAGCCCCAGCGGTGGTTCGCGCATCTCGCCAATGCGAGTGCGCAGTGCCGTCACATGCTCGGCACAGAGGTAGGCATGATGGGCGTAGATCGTTTTCAGTTCATAGATCGGCTCGGCCGTGAGATGCCCGATCAAGAGTTGGTGCAGTCGCTTGAAGCAGTAGTGGAATTGCTTGAGGCGGGAGACGCACTCTTCGACGAGCAACCCCGGGCGAGCGGCATCCGCGACCGTGCCCAATCCGGCGAGTTGCGGTAAGCCCCGATACGATTGGTAGTTGGCGAGCGGCGTGGGTGCGGTCATGGTGTGTGCTCCGGGTGGTGACCCAATCGCATTCTATAGAATCGCGGATATCACAGCAGCAGCACGCTGTTGCGATTCCTGTGCTGGCGTGGCCTTGAGTCCGGGCCAGAAACGCCCCGGGTATCAATCATGTTCAGGCTCCACAAGAGTTTGCAGATCTCCTTGCATTGGGTTCATCCGCGTTCTAATTCGCAAGTGGCTCAATATTCACGTGGCCGAACTGTTGGCTGCGCTGAACCGCCCATTGAGCAACGGGGGATGCACCTTGCGGATGCTTCGACTGATACCACGACCGTTCCAGCGCCTGTTCATCGCTACTACGCTGTTCACAGCAACAACGTTGCTTGCGGGGTCGTCAACCATCCGCGCGCAGGATATCTTCTCGAACCTGATTACCGGGAAAAACCCGAGCAACAAGAACCCGTATACCAAGGATCAATTTGTCGTCAAGAATCTGACCGCATCGGGGATCGGGCGTGGCACGGGAATCGTCGGGGTCGATACCGATGATGGTTACAACGCAAGTGGTTGGAACACGTCTTCCTTGGACACCACTGCATACTTTAACTGGAAGATGACTCCTGATTCAGGTTACGCCATCGATCTGTCGGCACTGACATACACTGGCCAGACAGCCTTAGAAGGACCGACTAACTTCGCGTTTCGTTCCGGCACCGATAACTTTGTTGGAAATATCGGTACACCGACCGCGACAGGAACGACTCTCACGACAACCGGAGCGGCCTTTCAGAACATTCAAAGTGAGATCGAGTTTCGCCTCTATGGCTGGGGTGCCACCAGTGCCGATGGTACGTTCAGTATCAACGACTTCACCTTCAGCGGGCTGGTGAGTAACCGCTGGGATGGGGACACAAACGGCAACATCGACCAGCGAAGAAACTACGTCAGCGGAAATGCCCCGATTGCGGCAAACGGGATTCAGTTCGAAGGTTCGTTGAACACGAATGTGAATGTGAATGTGGCAACGACCGTGGCCGGATTACGTTTCGCCAGCGACGCGGCGGCCTTCACTATCGGCGGTACCAACACGCTCACCGTGGGTGCCGGCGGCATCGCCAATTACTCTGCGAACACACAAACAATCACCGCACCCCTCGCCTTGAGCGCTTCGCAAACCATCAACGCCGCCAATGCCGGGATCGTCATCAACGGAACTGTTTCTGGTGCGTTCGCCATGAACAAGTCCGGCACGAGCACACTCACCCTGACTGGCAGCAACAGCTACAGTGGCGGAACAACACTCGCGCTCGGATCGCTGTTCGCTAACAACACCTCAGGAAGCGCGACCGGCACTGGGAATGTGACGGTCGGTTCCGGCGCAACACTGGGCGGCACCGGAATCATCCGTCCTTCCAACGGCAACGGAGTGACGATTCAATCCGGAGGTATCCTGCGAGCAGGTGATGCATCTGGCGTGGGAACGCTGACGGTTGGTGGAGCGTTAGCCAACAACTCCGTCGCATTCAACGCGGGTTCGACGATGGGGCTGCGCCTGACCGCGGAAGGTTCCAGCAGCGCCGCGGGCACCGGCGGAAGTTCGACCGGCAGCAACAACAACCGGCTTACCGTGCTGGGTACTGGCGCATTGAGCTTCGATAACAACACGAACTTCGCAATCAATGCGTTCGGTTCGACTTTCCTCAACACCAACACCTACAGTTACCTGATTGCAACCAGTCCCAACTCGCAGACCGGGCTGAACATCACCAATCAGTCGCAGTTCACGACCACGAACTTCAGCAATGCGAACGACTTTCTCTTCTCGGTGACGGGCGATGCGAGCGGTCAGGTGTTCCTGAACATCAGTCCGGTTCCCGAACCGGCGGCAGTGCTCGGCATCAGTGCCACGGCGTTGATGGTGGGCGGACTGGTCCGGCGGCGGTGGCGTCGTGGGCCAAGCGAGACGGAACCGGCGACCGGGAGTCTTGGCGAGCAGGGTGTGTGAGCACCACTGGTAGCAATCACAAGAGCGGTCGGGACGA
>JBGTAO010000350.1:0-8945 GCA_041749835.1 Gemmata sp.
CCTCGACGAACTGCCCCGCCTCCGGTTCCTCCACACGCAGGATTCGGCTTCGGGCCATTAGCGTGACCTTCCCCCCAAGCCGCGCAAACGCCTGGGCGAGTTCACACCCCGTTGCTCCACTCCCGATCACCAGCAACCTCCGGGGCATTTCGGTGGTCGCAAAAATGGTTTCGTTGGTGTAACAGCGTGCTTCCGCCAGCCCGCGCAACTCGGGAATCATTGGGCGTGAACCGGTCGCAATGACGCAACGACTATACGGCAACCGGGCCCCACTTACCGCGACGGTTTGTTCATCCACAAACTGGCCGGCACCGAGAAAGACATCGACACCGAGCGAGCGAAATCGTTCGGCGGAGTCGATTGGTGCCAACTCGGCTCGCACCCGCCGGACACGCTCCATGACAGCAGCAAAATCCACTTGCGGTTCGCCGATAGAAACCCCGAACCCCCGCGCACGATTAATCTCCTGTGCCGCCCGGGCCGCACGCAACAGCGACTTCGATGGCACACACCCCACGTTCAGGCAATCGCCCCCGAGCAAATCGCGTTCGACGAGCGCAACCGTTGCCCCCAGGCCCGCCGCAGCCGCGGCACACACTAGACCGGCCGGCCCACCGCCGATCACCACGAGTTGATAGCGCGGGGCCGGTGTCGGGTTCACCCAGCCCGGTGGCTTGAGGAGTTGTCGCAGCGCTTCGTCGTGGGAATCACCCGGTAACAAGGGGATTGTCATGGAGCCGTTTCTCGGGGATGCTACGATACCCGGCACACCGTCAGGTGCCTCGGGGCACTCTGTTGCAATAGGAGTTCCGATGCGACCTGACCGCCGTTCCTTCCTCTCTGCCGGTACCGCGGTGGCAACGGGAGCAATCGCCTCACAATCGGTGAACGCGACAACAGCGGAGCCAGTCGAGAAGCCTGGAAAGACCAAGAATACCCGGTTCGCGGTCAACCTCGAAATGTGGTGGGGCCAGGAAAAGAACTTCATCAAGAAGCTGGAGAACGCGGCTGCACTCGGCTTCCCGGCGGTCGAGCTATGGCCGTGGGAGAACAAGGATCAGGCCGCCGTGGCCGAAGCGAGTGAACGGTTGGGACTACAAATCGCCCAGTTCACCGCCTGGGGCTTCAAGCCGGGGCTCAACGATCCGAACAATCACAACCAGTTCGTCGAGAAAATCGACAAGAGCTGCGAGGTGGCGAAAAAGTGGAAGTGCCCGATGATGACCGTGGTGGCAGGTGACGACATTCCTGGAGTGCCTCAGGAGAAGCTGCACGAGGCTGTCGTCGCGGGATTGAAGCGAGCCGCACCGATTGCGGAGAAACACGGGATCACGCTCATCCTGGAACCAATGAACATCCGCGTGGACCACAAGGGCCACTGCCTTTACGGCTCGGCTCCGGCAATCAAGATCGTGAAGGCGGTCGGTTCGAAGCGCGTGAAGCTCAACTGGGATCTGTACCACATGCACATCACCGAAGGCGATTTGTGCGGGCATCTACGCGAGGGCTTTGCCGCCGATGCCATCGGTTACATTCAGCTTGCCGACCACCCGGGGCGGAACGAACCCGGAACCGGGGAGATCAACTATTCGCGTGTCTTCAAGGAATTGAAAGCACTGAAGTACGATGGCATCGTGGGGCTCGAACTCGTTCCCAAAGCGGGTGAAGCGGCCGCGGCACAGGCAGTCTACGCTGCCGATAACTGGTAAGCCACGCGACCGCATCACCGTCGGAACTACTCTGGGGCTTCGATCACCCGCACGGCACCCTTGCGCCACAGATCTTCAATGAGCCTTTCGAATTCGGTGATCCGGTATTGCCGAGTCAGTTTCTCCCGGATCTCGTTCTGCACCTTGATGTCAAGCGGACGAGAGCCGGCGTAATCCCGTTCGACAACCTTCACGATATGGTAGCCAGTCGGTGTCTCGATCAGGTTGCTGACCTGTCCCACCTGGAGTGCCCAAACGGTCGGTTCCACGTCGATGGGTTTGATATCGTTGCGTTTGGTACCCACACCGACACCATTGGTACCGATCGCCAGTCCGTTGTCGAATTCCTTGACCAAAGCCACGAAATCGCCACCCACACTGGCCTGTTGCCGGACCATCTCAGCGTGGGTGCGTGCGGCCTGGACCGTGGCATGGCGATTCGCACAGATGAAGATGTGCAGCCACTTCACCCGATCCTCGGCCTGGAACTCGTCGCTGTGCTGTTCGTAGTATTCGCGGATGTCGGCCAGGCCCGGCGTGCGGCCCTTCTCCTTGAGCACGCTACGCACATATTCGTCGGCCATCATTTGCCGTTCGAATTGCCGCCGCAACACTTGCTCGGTGAGCCCTTGCGCCCGCAGCATGGTCTGGAATTCTTCGGAAGACTGCATTCCGTATTGCTTGCGGATGGCCCGGATGTTCTGCTCGGCGGCCTTCTCCGCGTATTCCTTGATCTCGTCGATGACGGCAAGCCGGCCGTTCTTCTTGAGCTTGAGGTACATATCGTCGAGGACCAGTTCTCGCTCGATAATGCGTCGCAGTTCCGCCGAGTATAGTGCCTTTTCCTTGGCCTCTCGTTCCTGAATGGGCAGGTTGGCGAACTCGGGCAAGCGGTGCCGCACGGCCTCGATCACTTCCTGATCGGTCACGAGGTTGGTCGATCCGATGAGGGCCACAACCTTGATCCGCGGTGTTCCCTCTTTGAGAAGCTCCGCCGCTCTGCCGATACTGGGAACAGCCGAGTAACCCGTTTTGATGATGGGATCGCTGCCCGGAATCACGGGAGAGCCCATGACCGGGGTGCCCGGAGCCAACGGTACGACTGGACCACCAGCCGGCACAACAGGTGCACCCGTAACCGGGCCAACCGGACCTTGCGACTCGCCTGGTGTCTGAGCGCGGGCACTCGGACGCAGGGATTGTGCGTCCGAGTGACATCCGACGGCAGCGACCAGACCCGTGGCCATCAGCCACCGGCAGAGTAGATTCGCGGCGTCCATGCCGACCTCGTGAGGCAACCCAGCACGTGCGCCAGGTGGTATTCCGGGATCGACGGGGTATATCGTTTACCACGAGAGATGCAAGGCGTGTTCTCGCGGCAAGGTCACCACTGTTGTGTCTGTTCACGAACCCACAGCAGCAGCACGAGTGGACGCTTCGCCTTTGCTTGGCACTGTGGACCGGTCACGCGCTGCTGGGTTTTCCCGGATGGAGCACCCGCACGAGCAATCGGTACACGTCTTCGGGTGTCTCGCCGTCTTCGGACTTGAGCCGGAGATAGATCGATTGTTCATCGACCACCTTCGCCCGTCCCTGGCTCAGCGCTGCGAGTTGCGCCGCTTGCTTGGCGTTGCGGTAACTGAAGATGAGATCGTGGCCATTGCGGTGAACACCAGCGATTTGCCAGCGAACGCAGAGCAGCCGGATCTCGGTGGTCCGGAGCAGCCACTCCACAGCATCGGGGTACGGGCCATAGCGGTCGCGCAGTTCCTGCCGAAAATCGTCCAGCTTCTTCAGGTCCCGCAGTCGCGCCAGTCGGCGGTACACCTCGATGCGGAGTTTCTGGCCGGGCACATAATCGCGGGGAAGAAATGCCGGCCACGGAAGATCGACGTTGACTTCGATCGCTTGTCGGGGCGGTTGGTGCTTCAACGCCCGCACGGCGTTCTCCAGCAACTGGCAATAAAGCTCGTACCCCACGCTGGCGATGTGCCCACTTTGCTCGGCACCGAGGATGTTGCCCGCCCCCCGGATTTCGAGGTCGCGCATGGCGATCTTGAAGCCCGCTCCGAGTTCGGTGAACTCTTCGATGGCCTTGAGCCGGCGCTGGGCGTTGGGGTTGAGCAACTTCAGGGGGCTCACAATGAGATAGGCGTAAGCGCGGTTCTTCTGCCGCCCCACCCGGCCACGCAGTTGGTGCAGGTCGGCGAGGCCATAGATATCCGCTTCGTCGATGAAGATGGTGTTCGCGTTGGGGATATCGAGGCCACTCTCGATGATCGTGGTGGCGATCAAGATATCGGCTTCTTTGCGCACGAACGCCACCATGGCCTTTTCCAGTTCGTCGGCATGCATCTGCCCGTGCCCGATCACCACCTTCGCTTCCGGCACGATCATTTGCACGCGAGTCGAGATCTCGTGGATATCGTGAACCCGGTTATGCACGAAGTACACTTGCCCACCGCGGTTCATTTCCCGAAGAATCGCGTGCCGAATCAGCTTGTCGTCCCAACGGATGATTCGCGTTTCGACCGGCTGCCGCTCCGGTGGTGGTGTTTCGAGGTTCGAGATCTCGCGGATACCCAGAAGCGCTCCGTGGAGCGTTCGCGGAATCGGTGTGGCGGTCATGGTGACGACATGCACCGTTGCGCGCAGTTGCTTCAATCGTTCCTTGTGCTCGACGCCAAAGCGTTGCTCTTCGTCGATGATGACCAACCCCAGATCCTTGAACTTGACATCCTTCGAGAGCAATCGGTGTGTTCCCACAATGATGTCCACTTCGCCCGTGGCAACCTTCTTGAGAGTTTCCTTCTGCTTACCGGGGCTCTTGAAGCGGCTGACCACATCCACCGTGAAGGGATACTCGGCGAGGCGTTGACTGAAGGTGCGGTAATGTTGCTCGGCCAGCACGGTGGTCGGTACGAGAATCGCAACCTGTTTGCCGTTATCGATCGACTTGAAGGCGGCCCGAATCGCGACCTCTGTCTTGCCGTAGCCCACATCGCCACAGATCAGGCGATCCGTGGGTTTCGGCTTCTCCAGGTCCTGCTTCACTTCCTGAATCGCCGAGAGTTGGTCCGGGGTTTCCTGGTAAGGGAATGCGGCCTCGAACTCGCGTTGCCAGTCGGTGTCGTGTGGGAACGCGAAGCCGGGAACCGAGTGCCGCACCGCTTGAATCTGGATCATGTCCGCCGCCATGTCCCGAACGGCCTCGGCGACCTTCTCTTTCTTGCGGCCCCAGGCTACCCCACCGAGCTTGGACAACTCTGGTGCCGCGTTCTGCCCACCCACGTAACGCTGAACCAGATCAATCCGCGAAGCCGGGACGTAGAGGTAAACCTGATCGCGGAACTCCAGAACCAGGTTCTCTTCGACTGCCTCGGCCAGCAACGGGACGATGCCTGCTGCGGTATCGTCGTCATCGTCTTCTGGTGCTGCGACAGCCGTGCTGACGGAGCTCTTCTCCAGGAGCCGCATGCCGCGGAACCGGGCAATGCCATGTGCGACATGGACGACATAATCGCCATCGTTGAGATCGAGAAACGAGTCGATCGCGCGCGATTCGACACGCCGGCTCGATTTCCCCGTTGGAGGCCCTTTCACGCCCGGCGGCAGCAAATCCTTGTGGAACAGTTCATGGCTGCCAAGCACAACCCGCCCCGCATCGACCAGGCGAAACCCGGAGCGAACATGCCCGGTCACGAGTTGCAATCGCTGCGACTGCGCGAGCTTGCCGGCCTGCAGAACGTCCGTGAGCCGATGGCACTCCGCATCGGTCTGGCAGGCAATCAACACCTGTTGCGTGTTGCCAACCGCGACCGCATCCAGTTCGTCGCGAACCCGGTGAACATTCCCGCTGAAGCGCTCGACCGATTCCACTCGCAGATGCACCGATGCTTCCACCGAGGGTCTGGGAAGTGCTGTCACGGTCACACTGGGCAACCGCACCAGATTGGCGAATGTACCTTCCGGCAGGTAGAGCCCCGTCGGATCGCCCACCCGTTCGAAGAAGTGGCGAGCCTGTTCACGCAGGTCCGCCGGTTCCACCAACACCACACGCGAGCCGGCAGGCAAGTAGTCGGTCACGAATCCCGTTGCCGCAATCGTAGAGTCTTTTCCTTTGGTGGGCTTCGAACTCGCTCCGCTTACTCGGCCAATACCCAGAGAAAGCTCGGCGGGCATCAGCGTCACGGCGGGCTTCTTCTCCAGGCTCCGTTGACTGCTGGTGGCAAACGTTCGAATGGATTCCAGTTCGTCGCCAAAGAATTCTAAACGCACCGGGTCGAAGGCATCGGGTGGGAACACATCGCAGATGCCACCGCGGCGTGCGAACTCGCCCGGATACTCAACAGCGTCCACCCGCTGAAAGCCATTGGCTACCAACCACTCGGCCAGTTCCGCAGGATCTATCACTTCGCCTGCCGTGATCTTGCGGCCATGTGCCGTGAGGTCGGAGCGTTCTGGTACCGGCTGGCAGACAGCCACGATCGTGGTGACCACGACGCGGGGTGGTTCGGTGGTGAGTTGTTGAAGCAAGCGGAGGCGTGACGTGGTCGTGGGATCGAGCTTACCCTTGTTCGAAGGTACCGGCCAGGTCTCCCACGCTTCCAACACCGGGGGGCGTGTCCCACGAAAGGTGTGCAGATCTTCCACCCAGCCCGCGGGATCGGCCGGGCTTGGCAGAACCACTAACAGCGTGCCAGGCGTTTGAAGTGCCAGTGCCGCAGTCGCCAGTGCAGCGGACGAACCCCACGCGCCGTCGATGGTGCCGCTTCGCCCTGCCAACAGAGCTTGCTGGAGGTTGTCCCAGCCTTCAACCTCGGCGAGTAACCCGGGCAGCGCGCGCAAGCGCGAAGCCGCGGCCACCGCTGTTGCGGGCTCCGGAGTCATACAGGAGGCCCTCCCGTCAAGTTCAGCCTGAACTCTCCATTATTGCCGAGTGTCAAAGGTGCACAGGAAGCCGTTGCAGTCTCAACAACGTGCACAGATTGTACACAAAGCTTAACCCAATCAGGTGTGGCAGTTACGATAAGTGGAACAAATTTCCGAATCCCGGGGAATCTATTTCCACTCTGAAGTGGGGTACGATAGAAATAGACACTAATTTTCGCTGAAGGGTTGCCAAGGGTGCGCATTAGTCGCAATAGTAACGATGTTGCAAGGGTAGTGATCAACGATTGGACACCCGAGCCACGCTCAGGGCGGCGGGCGCTTCAGTTGAATTGATCCACCGCTTGCATCGTGAAAGGAGCACCGTATAGCCCGCCTGAGCCGCACATTCGGCCGCAGAGGCCACCGGCACTTTGCATTCGCTACCACGGAGGACGCTTGATGTCCCGGTTCGCACGACTACTAGGTCAGGTTCCGCTGGCCGGTCGTTTCTTTTCCACTAGCTCAACTGCTACCACCCTTCCACTGACGAGCCGTCGGAGCATTCCTGCGCTAATGGGCGAAAACCTGACCCGCTCCTTCGGAACTGGTGAAACCAAGTCGTTGGCGTTGCAGGGGGTGTCGCTGGAACTTCGCCCGGGTGAACTGAACTTGTTGATGGGTCCGAGCGGATCGGGGAAGTCCACGTTGCTGGCCGTGCTTTCCGGATTACTGCGACCGGATGCGGGTACGGTTACTGCGCTCGGCAAAGATGTCTGGGGGATGAGCAACGACGAGATGGAACGCTTCCGCCTGCGGAACTGCTCCTACATCTTTCAGGGCTACAACCTCTTCCCAGCGCTCACCGCACGCGAACAACTGGAGATTGTGCTCCGTTGGGGAGAAGGCTGCTCCAGCGCCGAGGCTCGACGCCGGGCGTGCGATGTACTTGAGCAACTGGGCCTGGAGAATAAGGGCCATCTGCGGCCCGCACAACTCTCGGGTGGCGAGAAGCAGCGTGTCGCCATTGGCCGAGCTCTGGTGAAGAACCCCTGCATGGTCTTCGCAGATGAACCCACTGCCGCGCTCGACTGGGAGAACGGTCAGCAGGTGATCCGCATGCTCACCGAGAATGCCCGCGAACGGGGAGCCATGGTCTTAGTTGTGACCCATGACCCCCGGCTGGTTCCGTTTGCCGATCGAGTGTTCGAGCTTGAAGACGGCAAGCTGACGCAGGAAGCCCACCCGGAGCAGGTCCTCGGGCGGCTGAATGCGTACGAACACACACCCCTTCCCAACACCATCAAGATCAAGAAGGGGCCTCGTCTGTCCCTTTATGTCCCACAGTCGGAACTGGCGGGCGCTTGAATCACTGATCTCAGTACTCAGCTACCGCCGTAGGCACCGGTACCCGTACCAGTACGAACGCCAGTCTGCGGCACGTATTGCTGCGACGCCGACGGCGCGAATTGCTGCGTCGTGGGTTGCAGGCCCGCTGGTGGCAGCGATTGCTGAGGAACCGCCTGATTGACAGGCGGCATCTCGCTGGTCCGCGAAGCACCGCTCCCGCAGCTCGAGCACAAGCTGGAACAACCGGTGCCTACCAACAGCAACGCCGCAGCGGCAATCTGTGAGATTCGCACAAGCATTTCGTTCTCCCCCTAAATTTCCCCCAAGAGCCGCGTCCATACCTTGGCGCAATCTCCGCGTCAACCCTGAGTGATCCTGAGTTATGAGCGGGTGAAATCCCGGGGTATGAGTCCACAGTCGAGCGGACCACCGAGCGTGTTGGCGAGGATATCGGGACGTGTGTGTGGAAGATCAACCGTTCGGGGAAAGCACGACACGCAGGTGGACGAAGGACGTGGAGAACCAGACGGTAGTGATGTGCCCGCGGTGCAGTCGCAGTAGACGTGCCCGGATCGCTGAAGTGGTGCGCCGTCGAGACCATAACTCCAAAGGCGCTGATTTGGTTCTTGCCGGGGTGGCTGCTCCCATCGGCATCTGCGTTAGCGGATCGCGACGATGAGCCCCTGACCGGTCTCGGCGGCTCGCTTCACCTGGGTCTTGAGTGCCTGGAGGTATTCTCCGTACTCTTCCAGCAATTGGTCGCGTGGTTCGTCCCAGATACCGGGATAAACCTCTTCGCTGGCAAGTTGCTGCAGATCGAAGTTCCGCTCGAAGTCCACTTCCGAATACTGGTCCAGTGCCGCCTGCAGCGCCGCCACGCTGGCAGGGTCGAGCACCCGGGCTGGGCCATAGCCGACATCTTCTTCACCAACCGGAACTCCGCCACTGGCCAGGATGTTCAGCGGTGGCGCACCTTCCCAGACCGAGCCCGTCAGGGCATAGTGCAGCCCATGCCAG
>JBGTAO010000351.1:0-6755 GCA_041749835.1 Gemmata sp.
GGCGGCAGCTCAGGCCGCCCGGCGGATGCTGGCCCGCCTGGATGAACTCGCGAACCGGCGCTGGTCCGTTGCGGAGGGGAAACGCGTGCTGGACGTGGCTGGTGCCCGGGACGGGTACCGGGCCGCATTCCGTGAGTATGGGTTGGATCTATCCGCCACGTTACCGGCGATACTCGCAGTGCGGGTGCGACAGTCGCTCATCGCCAGAACAGTCCAGGATGCCCTCGACGAATGGCTTTCGGTGTGCGTCGATCAGCTGTTGACCGACACCAGGGGTGTCGAACCAGGGTTACTCGATCTGCTCGGTGAACTCGACCCCGAACCAACGCGAACGGCCATCCGCCGTGCAATCGCATCCAGGGACCAGGCCGCACTCATGGCGGCAACGGCCGGCCTGGACGGCCGGACATTGCCCCCGTCGTTCGCCGCATTGATCGGTGACAACGATCTGGTGCCGGCCGAGGTTCGACGAACGATCCTGAGGCGGGCCCAGGCCAGCCACCCCAGCCACTTCGGGTTAGCCATGACGGCTGGATCAGCCTGGCCTGGCAAGCCGCGGAACCGACCCACTGATATCATCCTGCAACCTGCCAGCCACTTCGGGTTAGCCATGACGGCTGGATCAGCACAGGGTATGTCTGCTGAAGAAGACTTGGGATACCTCCGCATCGCCGCCGCCCTCCGGCCGCGAAGCCCCGTCGTCCACAACAACCTCGGGTACGCGCTTAGCGCGGCCAAGGATTACGACGGGGCCGTCGCCGCGTATCGTGAGGCAATCCGGCTCGACCCGAAGGATGCCGTTGTCCATACCAACTTGGGCCAAGCCCTCGCTAAAAATGGCGATTTGCCGGCTGCCGAAACCGCGAGCCGAGAGGCCATCAAACTCGACCCGAAGTTCGCTCCAGCATACTGCAACCTAGCGAGCGTTCTGCGTCAGGTGCGGGATTTGGCAGAGGCCGAGGCCGCGTGCCGCAAGGCGATCGAACTCGACC
The DNA here is from genome assembly GCA_041749835.1 of Gemmata sp. Classification (GTDB taxonomy): domain Bacteria; phylum Planctomycetota; class Planctomycetia; order Gemmatales; family Gemmataceae; genus Gemmata. Next base: position 993 of record JBGTAO010000351.1, read on the forward strand.
CAATACTCGCCGCCGCTCATTCTAACTTGGGAGCTGTACTCTTCGACAGGAAGGATCTGACGGCTGCGGAGGTGTCGTTTCGCAAGGCGATCGAACTCGACCCAAAACTCGCCGCCGTTTATTCGAATTTGGGGGGCGTTTTGCGGGAGAAGCGGGATCTGGCGGGGGCCGAAGCTGCAAACCGCGAGGCCATCAGACTCGACCCGAAGCTCGCCGGTGCGCATTGTGGCCTGGGGCACGTCCTGCGCGACAAGGGGGATTTGCCGGGTGCAGAAGTTGCATACCGAGAAGCGTTGCGTCTCGACGCCCGACTCGCCCCCGCTCACACAGGACTTGGGAGCATCCTGAGCAACAAGGGAGATTTGCCGGGTGCGGAGGCGGCCTTCCGCGAGGCCATCAAACTCGACCCGAAGTTCGCTCATGGTTATGCCTGCCTGGGAGCTGCCCTCGCGAACCGCAATGATCTCGTGGGTGCCGAGGCGGCACTACGAGAAGCGATCAGACTCGATCCGAATTACGCTATCTCCCATTACTACCTCGGAAGCGTCCTGTGGAAAAAACGCGACGTGGAGAGCGCGGAGACGGAAATCTGCAAGAGCCTCAAACTCGACCCGAAGTACGCCCCCGCTCACCTGAGCCTGGGTGGCATCCTGGTGTCCCGTAATGACCTCGTGGGCGCGGAGGCTGCATTCCGCGAGGCGATCAAGGTCGACCCCAAGCTCGCTGACGCCCATCTCGGTTTGGGTATGGCTTTACACGACCGGAAGGATCTGCTGGGCGCGGAAACGGCACTCCGGACGGCGCTCCAGCTCGATTCGAGCCTTGCTATCGCATACTTCGGCCTGGGGAACATCCGGGGATTGCGCGGCGATCTGCCCGGCGCAGAGACGGCCTATCGGGAAGCCTGGCGGCTCGACCCGAGCGACCCTCGCGCGCCCGCTAACCTCGGCGTCATCCTGTTGAGTCGGAACGACCCCGCCGGCGCAGAGGCGGCATTTCGTGCAGCCCTGAAGGCCAACCCAGGGCACATCCCCGCGATCCAGAATCTGGGAAGTGTCCTGGCCATCCGGGGAGAACTTGACGGTGCCGCCGCGTGCTTCCGGGAAGTGCTTCGACTCGAACCCAGGAACGCCGAAGTCCGGACGTATCTCGATGCCGTCCTGAAGTTGATCGCTGAGCGGGACGCGAAGACGGCCCCACCTCCACGGCCGGTTCGCTGACTCCGACCGCGTTCTCCTTCGCACGAACAGGAATGAGACATCGTTGAGCTGCTGGTATCTGTTCAATGGCGCAGTGCCAGTTCAACCGGGTTTCCAAGTAGTTCGGCTACCATTAGTGGTTACACTCAGCATCATGCCGGATGTCACGCAACTTCTTGATGCAGCCGCTGCGGGCGATCCACAGGCTGCGGCTCATTTGTTGCCGCTCGTGTACGACGAACTCCGGAAGCTGGCCGCTGCACGTATCTCCGCGGATAGCCCCGGTCACACTCTCGACGCAACCGCGCTGGTTCACGAGGCATACTTGCGGTTGGTGCGGAACCCCGGGCGTGAGTCCGGAGAGGCCCACTACGACAACCGCGGGCACTTCTTCGCGGCGGCGGCCGAAGCCATGCGGCGTATCCTGGTGGAATCGGCGCGTCAACGAATGACCCGGAAGCACGGCGGCAACCACAACCGGATTCCGCTCGGCGAGGACATCTGTTCGATTCACCCAGACTCGGACATTCTCGCGGCCCACGAAGTGCTCGATCAACTCACGGCTCACGATCCCGCCAGTGCTCAACTCGTCAAACTTCACATCTTCGGCGGGCTCACACTCGAGCAGGCTGCCGAAGTGCTCGGGGTATCGCCCCGCACGGCCTACCGGAACTGGGCCTACGCCCGAGCCTGGATGTTCCGCCGACTGGGTGGCACCTGACCCATTCGCTGGGCGAGCGGTTCGCACGCTGGTCGTCAGCACGGGTTTCGCTAAACCGAGCGGGACGGGTTCTCCGCTGATCGATCAATCACGCGGGGATGAAAAGGGAAGCCGGTGTGAATCCGGCGCAGGGCCGCTGCTGTATTCGGTCAGACGGACGAGAGCCTCGCCACTGCACCTGCGGGTGCGGGAAGGCCATCGAGCCGTCGTTACGAGCCGTAAGCCAGAAGACCTGCCCGTCACTTCTTCGTTCGGGGCCTCGGACCCAGGCCGCCGGCGGGCGGGCCCCTTTACCGGCACGTTGTCGTTCACCTTCCCATTACCGGCTTGCGCTCTCAGAACCCCACCGTCTCACCCGGACCCGGTGAGTGGGCTACTCCATGTTCCAGTCTTCGACGGCCACAGGCCGTCTGTTGGTAATTGGCTCTGAAAAGGGGTTGTCCCGCACTTTTGGTGAGATATCCTTCCTGCAGAACCTGGCAGGTTCAACTCACCCGGACTCAGTTTTTCCGCTTCACTCGCGCTCGCAACAACCGCCATCCCGCACGGCCGTACATCGAACGCTTGATGAACTTCAAGCGGTTTACCTGCCCCCTCCACTTGTCCGTTGCTCCACGCCTCCGTCAGAGCCCCTGAGACCGCCGCTTCGTCCTCACGGAGGCTCTTCGCGAAGGTTCGCAACTCGCTCACACCGGAGCCTTCTGCCTTGGTCAGCCAATCCGACAACGGGCACGTGACTTTCTTGCGAAGCATCGACACCAACTCCGACGCCACATCCAACTCGGCAGCCAGGCTGGGGATGCTCGCTCGCATGCGATCCAGGAAGTGGGGTTCTGTTGCTTCCGTTGACGGTTTGTCCACCTCAGCCTTTGGCGGATTGATGAACTGGAACGACAGCTTCCGGGCCGAGGGAATCGAAGGTCGCGGCGGCGTTGTCTCACCCGTTCCTCGGCCCTGTCGACCCGTGCTGCCGATCTTCGGGTTCACGTAACGCAGCACGGCGTTATACGACACGCGGAACCCCTTCGTTGCGAGCAACCGATGCAATTCCGCAGCGTTTCGCCCGCCTGCCTTGATCCACTCCTCGACCACGACCCGATGCTCGTCCATGTGCGAACGTCCTTTTCGCCCGGGTTTCCAGTCGGGGCAAGTGTCCTGACGACGATAGCGCAGCACCATTTTGATCGAGACGCCCAGTTGGCTCGCAGTCTGGCGGATCGAAACTCCCTGGTCCCGCAACTCGCGAACGCGGCGGTGTCGCTGTTCACGGACACCTTGCTTGGCTCGCCGAGCCTGCTCACGCGGCGAGAGCGGAGGAACCGGAGCGGTTACGCTTGGTGCAGGCGGAGCAGAGCCAGCCTCGACCGGCGTTGGTCCGACTGACGAGGGCGGCTGTGCGATCTTGGTGATCTCGAGTGAGAAGCGAGCGAATAACCGCTCCACGGCTTCACGCAAGTTCTTGAGCAAGTGCCACCGATCAGCCACCTGCTTGGCCTGGGGCGCAGCCTCTCGGACCGCGTCTGCGAATGCCGCCCAGCGGTCGCGGGTCACGATCTCGACGCCCGGGTGTTCTTCCAGCCACTTCTTCAGTGCCGCTCCATCTCGCCCTGGCAGGATGTCGATGACGCAGCGTCGTTCGAGATCGATCAGGATCGTGCCGTAGTGCTGCCCCTAGCGGGTGGCCCAATCATCGATGCCGACGTAACGGGCGTGCGGCAGTGGTTCATCGGGTGCCGCCTTGACTCGACGCAGAAGCGTGTCGGGGCTGGTTGGAAGGGCGAGTTGTTCAGCAAGCCGAGCGCCGGCTTCTCCACCAAGTGCGAAGCCGATGGCCTGATGAGATTCGGTGAGCGGACCGGTCGTGCGTGCGTGTGCGGTGGTCAGTTCCAGGAAGCGTTCGCAGAAGACGGAGCGTGGACAATGCGGCTGATCGCAGAAGAACCGTCGAGCAGTCACTCGAAGAATGACGCGGCAGCCGTGGATGGGCTGGTCGGCGAGCGTTCGCAGATATCGGCTATGGACTCGGCTCGCGTTGTTGCCGCATCGCGGGCAACTCGACCCTCGCGAAGTCGATTCGACGTGAATCGTGATGGAGTCGCGTTCCCAGCTCCAACTCGTGACGCAAAGCTCGGGGCAATCGAGCGGGAACTCAGTCACAGACATGGTGGCTCATCCTGCCAGCAGCAACGGGCGAAATGATTCCCTTCATTCTAATCACCGCACTTCATCAACTTCGCGGAAGAGCCCTTTTTCGGTGCTAATCACCAGTAGCGTTCGCCTTGGCACCTCCATACCGCTACCTGTTTACCGCACTGTTCGTCCTGCCACAATTGCGTCGAACAAATTCGGTACAAGAGGTTTTTCCAAAGCAGTGATTTCGTGAACGTGGTGATCAGCGTTCGCAGGATCGGCCCGGTCAGGCTCTGCACGAACGGGTTGTGCACCCGGCTGTTCGCCTCGGCATGAACCACGACAACCAGCGTGTACGTGGGGTCCCCGAGAGCAACACTCCTCGTAACAACTCGGTCAGATGCGAGCCTCGGGGATCGGGGATGTGATATCGGGCAACTGCCATCACCTGTGAATCCCGCTACTTGTTGAGCATCATCGATACCATTTACTGTAATCACCTGGTGAATCACGTCGCGGGTCACACGAGTGTGCAAGGAGGTGGCCCGCTGATCGCGGATCGGTAAGCTCCAACCGAGTAGATCTGGGAAGGTTTAGCCGGTGTTCGCTTCACGCATGGGGCGTTCCCGCGTTCGGTGCAACAGATCGCGATCCGGGAGCCAGCCCGACGTACCCAGTTGGCCAGACGCGATTCATCAATTCGCAGCCCGATGCGATCCGCAAGGCGCGGCGGAAGGGCGAGCGGGGACGTGATTCGCGTCCGGTGAAGTAGGGCATGGGTAACGGCCATCACCTCCTTTCGATTGCCGGCCGCATCTGAAACTTCGGCCCAGCACGGACGCACCCGCCTATCGCAACAACTTTAATCTCCGCGGCCTGAAGGCTCTGGAGGTGCGGCGCTGGCTCTCCCAGCATGCTTCCAGCCGGGCGGGCCAAAGATGTGCATCAGCTTGGCTCGGAGCGGGACCGGCTTGCACAGGTCGCTCAAAATGGACCACCATTCGCTGAAGATCACTCGCACCGGGTGGTGCGTCGGGGGGCGACCGACCAGTCCGAACCGGGCCTCCTCTTCCTCCTCAGCGAAGGTTCCGAACAGCCGGTCCCACACGATGAACACCGTGCCCATGTTCTTGTCCAGGTATTGGACGTTCGTGCCGTGGTGTACGCGGTGGTGCGACGGGGTACACAGAATCCATTCGAGGACGCCCAACTTGCCGACGGTCCGTGTGTGGACCAGGACGCCGTAGAGCTGGGTGGCCGAGTACATTAGCATTACGTCCTCTGGCCGGAACCCCAGGAGCGTGAGTGGCAGGAACCAGGCGAACCGGTACAGGGGCTGGAACACCGACGGCCGGAACCCGACGGTCAGGTTGAACTCAGGCGACGAGTGGTGGGTGGCGTGAACCGCCCAGAAGAGCCGGCACCCGTGATCCACCCGGTGCATGAAGTAGAACAGCAGATCCTGAAGGACGAGCAGCGCGGTCCAGTATGCCCAGGGGTTCGCGACGGTGATAAAATGGAACTGAAAGCCCCAACTCAGCACCGCGAACCAGGTAGCCCGCATCGAGACATCCACCACGACCAGAACGCACGCCAGGTATGCGTTGGTCAACGTTCCCTTGGCGGTGTACTCGCGCCGGTTGTGGCAGTAGCTGACCGCGACCTCGACCCCAATCAGGACGAGGACTAGCGGCGCGGCGAACAAGATAAGGG
>JBGTAO010000352.1:0-3199 GCA_041749835.1 Gemmata sp.
CGGCGGCGAAGCCATCGGCCCGTAACCCTGAAGTCGTTGACAACGAGCGGAGGCACGTGGTTCCAGGACCGCGTGCCTCCGCTCGTTGCAGACCTTTGCTGACGAAGCGGTGAGCAGTATCCTACTCAGACGGAGAACCACAGTAGACAGGGGCCGATCGCCGACCATACTGGTAGCAAGTCAAGAATAGCACGACCGACTTGTGACGGCACGCGGTTGAGCGGCCATGATGCTCCGGCGAACTCTAGCCCTGTGCACTGAGGGTGACAAACGATGCTGAGCCAAAACCTCAGATCAAGCCACACAACCCCCTTCCGGGTGGGGCTAATCGTTCTGACGACGCTGGCCGCTGGAGCGGTTTGGATACTCGTTCGGTACTGGGGAACTCATCCGGAATACACGGATCGCTTCTTGATTCTGGCAGCCGCGGGCTGGGTGGTTTGGAAGATGCGAGATGAACTCGCCGCTCTACCGATCCGCCCCGTTTGGCTCGGTCTGGCACCATTACTCCTGGGTGCAGTGGCCTACCCGCTGGGGTGGTTCCTTCAAGCCCACAGTTCGCTGAGAACTGATCTGGTGTGGTGGATCGTGGGCTCGTGGCAGCTACTTGCTGTGGGAGTGATCCTCCTGTTGGGTAGCTGGCTGCATTTGAAGAAGCTGGCGTTCCCACTGGGATTCCTGCTCTTCGCGGTCCCATTCCCCACCCGAATCATGATCCCGTTGCAGTCGATTCTTCAATCCGCTACCACCACAACGGCGGCGGCCATCCTGCCACTCCTGGGTGTTCCCGTCGAGCGAAACGGGTATGTCCTGAGTTTGCCCGGTGGCGACTTGGGAGTTGTCGAAGCGTGTAGTGGGGTACGCTCCGTTACGGCACTGACGGCGATTGCCGCATTCGTGGCTTACCAACAAGGTCTGGGATTGTGGCGTGGGCTGCTGCTTTTGGTGCTGTCGATTCCCCTCATTGCCGGTGTCAATGCGACTCGAGTGATCATCAGTGGATTATTACAGGAACATGTCGGAGCGGAGTTCGTCCGGGGTCACTGGCATGATGTGCTGGGTGTTGCCATGGTCCTGCTGGGGTTACTGATCATCGTGTTGTTGGCGAAGTTCCTTCAACCCGGGGGGGACACTCCCAAGAACTCGCCACTTCATCGATCCGAAACCACACAGGAAGACAGGACATCACGTGCAACAATTTGGGCTGCTCACCTGGTTGCTGCAACATTGGTAATCACAGGTGGGTCGACGGTATTCGCCTACGCACTGGGCCCGTGGGATGAAGCCGTTGAGGTGGCTGCCACTCCACTGGAAACGATTCCACTCAAACTGGGCTTCTGGGAGGGGAGTGAAGAACGAGTACCCGATGAGATCCGCGGTGTGTTGGATCCTGATGCTATCGTCCGTCGAATCTATCGCGATCTCGGGTACGAGGCTCATGTCTGGGTCATCTCCTGGTCATCCCGACACATGGTGAAGGGTTACCACCATCCCGACGTCTGCTGGCCGAACCGCGGCTTTCAACTGGAGAGCCGATCCGTGGAGCCGTTGGACCTTGCGAGTGGTGTTCAGTTGCCGGTGACCGCTCGCGAGTTTTCACACGGGAAAGAACGGCAACTCGTGCTGTACTGGACCCAGGAAGGGAGTCGGGTCTGGACAGAAGAGGATGAGAAAAAGGCCCAACGCGATGCGTTTTCGCACCTCTTCCTGTTCGAGCGATTATGGACCAAACCCCCAACTCCAACCGGACGACTGGTGGTCCTGGTCGGGACATCGACCTGGGGTGACGGTGCGATTGTGCGTGAGCGAATGGTGGAACTCACCCGGTTATTGGCAGACGAAGTCTACCGGGTTTGTCCCTGGGCGAAATGAGAACCTGCGACCGATTCTGGAATTTTGAACAAGACAGGATGTGGGAAGTGAGCGGATTGAGGTGCGAATGCGAGAACCTGTCTCTTGCAGAAAATTGAACGTGTGACCTTCAGCCTTTGGAACCACGTTACAACAACGCCTACAGTTCGGCGTCCCACTGGTCGAGTTGATTCAGGGATGAGAGGGACCGGTTACCCATTGTCCACTTGGAAGCCACGTACTTGATCGATCCAGTGAATCAGAGCGAATAGGAAGGACAACACTCTCGTGCGAGACCCATCCAACCCCTGTTGCTTCACAATCGCCCGCACTGTCGATGGGGAGATGATTTCCGCTAGACACTCTGCTCGGTCCATCATGTAGTCAGCTAGCACTCCTTTCCCAAACCACATGCGATAATCCGCGTAGCCTACCACAGGCTTGTGGCGGCGCAGTCCACTCCAGTAGAACCATGGAGCACTCTTAGCCATGGTATTCGCCAGCCCTTCCTCAGGAAAATTCAGCAACTCGGGCCAGTTCTTCAAAATCGCGTAGCGATGCCAGTTTGCACCCATCTTCCACGTTCTTGGTAACTGCCACGCCATCCGTGTCCATTCGCGGCTCAGGAACGGTGCTCGCCAGGAACTGTTGGCTGAATAGAGTTGCAGACCATCAGCAATGAAATGTCGAACTCGCTGTTCCAGATAAAACCGATCCAAGCCCTTTAGTAGGGGAGGTTGAGACAGACGCAACAATTTCTGAATGCGATCTTGTCTTCCTTCTGAGGAGAACTGCCGAGCAAACTGAGGATCGCAAGTTTTGAGTTCATCATCCGTCAACAGAGTTTTGAGTTTCAGCGACCAGAACTTACGCAACGCAGTAGTAGGTGCAAACCAATCTGCGGCTCGGGAGATGATGCCTCGATCCAACAAAAAGGTCCTTGCAAATTCCCCATTTGACCCGACGTAAAACCCATCACTGAGATCCACGGCCGCCTTCTTCGGGTAAATGAACGTGTGCCAGTTACCCGCAGTCTTGGTGCCATTTGTAAGTTCAGAGATGCGTGGACCCCAAGTCAAATATTCCAAAGGTTCAACCGAAACCGTTTCAATGGCCAGACCCACTGCGGATGCGACTGCTTGAGAGATCACGACATCTGTGCTGTCGTTGGTTCCCATAGATAGGAGCCGTGGTCTGGCTCCTGCACGGAGTAGTGAGGATAGGATGACCCTCGAATCAAAACCGCCAGACATCGAAACGACAGGTAAAGCTGTTAACCAACGAGTTGTTTCGAGATTAAACGCTTCTAATGCTTCGTCCGGAGTCGTTTGCCCTCGGGGATAGAGTT
>JBGTAO010000353.1:0-5596 GCA_041749835.1 Gemmata sp.
GTCACGGGCTATCCGTCGGTTGATAGCGCCTTGAACTGCCTGCGGGCTCGTACCTACGACTACCTGACGAAACCGTTCCAGGTCGATCAACTCCGCGAGATCGTCTTCCGCTGCCTGGAGAGTAAGGGCCTCTTACGGATGACCGAGGAAGCCCTGCGGGAATCTCTCGGGACCGCGATTCGTGAGCGCCGCAAGGCACTTGGGCTAACGCTTTCCAATATGAGCGATCGCACCGGGGTTTCGCTGGGGTATCTCAGCCAGATCGAGCTTGGTAAGAACTCAGCCTCGATCGAGACACTCTACCGAATCTGCCTGGCGCTGGGGATGAAGATGAGCGAACTGTTCCAGGCCGTGCAACGCAACTAACCGCACCTCCCAACACGATCGTCGCGCGGCCCGGGTACCAACCCGGGCCTTTTTGCATCCTTGCACCCGCGCAATTAAATGGGATTGGCCGATCAATCGTGCGCAGCCGGGACACAAAAGCCGCGAAATCCGTTCCAGGAACTGCCGGTGTGGAAAATTCCTCCTATCACGCACTGTAGCGGGTACGCTGGGAGGTGTGATGATGACCGAGCCATTCACCGTCGCGATCGTGGGAGCCGGGTTCAGCGGAGTCATGACCGCTGTACACCTCCTGAGAGCTCAAGCAGGGATACCGCTCCGTGTGCTCATGGTGAACCGATCCGGAGCCATGGCTCGCGGTGTCGCCTATGGCACGAACTCTCCCGCTCATCTCTTAAATGTCCCCGCGGGCCGGATGTCCGCGTTGCCTGATGACCCGACCAACTTCGTACGCTTTGCCCAGTCGCGCGATCCCGACATCACACCGACGACTTTCGTGCGGCGTTCGATCTATGGCGAATATCTCGAACACTTGTTGACGGAATCGATCGCGGCCAACCCCGCTGCGTCGCTGGAACAGATCGTCACCGAGGTGCGAGGCGTTCAACCCGATCGCGCCTGGGTCTCGATAGTTACCGCCGATGGGCGGCGTATCACGGTGGATCGTGTGGTGCTGGCAGTGGGGCATTACCCACCGTCGAATCCGCCGGGCTTCAGCTCCGGGTTTGTCGAGTCGCCTCACTATGTGCGCGACCCGTGGGCTCGTGGAGCACTGGGGCGAATTGCGACGACAGCACCCGTTTTGCTGATTGGCACCGGCCTGACGACCGTGGACGTGGCGCTTGATCTCTACGCCCGTGGGGTACCCGGTGCGATTGCGATTTCGCGGCGTGGCCTGTTACCCCGTACTCATGATCCTCGCGTTCCACCAGCAGAACCTACTCATCGCCCGCCGACCATCGAGGCTCAGGCGACTGCACGGGATTATCTGCACGCGGTGCGTCAGCAGATTCGGGCCGTGGCTCCACAAGGGAACTGGCGACAGGTGGTCGATTCGCTGCGGCCGATCACCCCGCAGTTGTGGAAAGCGCTCCCGCCCATCGAGCGCGAACGGTTCATGCGCCATCTGCGGCCATTTTGGGATGTGCATCGCCATCGTGCTTCCCCCGAAACGGGATCGGCCATCGAGCAACTTCTTGCAAATGGCTGGCTCACCGTTTACCCGGGGCGACTGCAACACGCGCATATCGTGGGCGACCTGGCCGAAATCGAGATCAAGGCCCGGGGTAGCGGTGCCAAGTGTGTCTTCCAGGTGGGCTCGGTCATCAATTGCACCGGGCCTGCCACCGATGTGCGGACCGCTGGCGACCCACTGCTCGATACGCTGTTCCATTGGGGTCAGGCGCGACCCGATCCACTGGGACTGGGAATTGATGTGGCAGAAGATGGTGCTGTGATTGGCTTACGTGGGGAGCCATCGCGCGTGCTGTTCTACGTGGGGCCGTTGCTGCGGGCTCGGGATGGGGAAGGAACGGCGGTGCCGGAGTTGCGGGTCTATGCGGCCCGCCTGGCTCAGACACTCATCGCCTCGATCCCCACTACGGAAAGCGTTATCGAGCACAAGCCGCCCACGTGGCCCGCTCTGGCATTCGATCCGCAACTCTGATTGCTTCAGCTTGTAAGGAGTTCCAGTCGGAAGCACGCACCAACGCCGCCATCCGCGGGTCGGTAGCTCAAGCGTCCACCGAGCACCTCACTCCACGACTTCGCCAGTGCCAGCCCCAGGCCTGCCCCGCCTGCGGTGCTCTCGGCTTGTTTGCCCCGGCGGAACGGCTTGAAGATGTGCCGACGCTCACTCGCGGGCACACCCGGGCCACGGTCTTCCACCTCGATCTCGATCCACTTGCCACGGCCAGGTTTCGCCGAAATCCGGATCTCCGGATCGGCCGCATCACGGCTATATTTCCTGGCGTTATCGATCAGGTTACCCATGATCTGCTGCAACAGACCGCCATCGGTCTGCACCGCTTGCTCGGCCGGCAGCGTATTGTTCACAGTTAATGTCTTGCCGTCCTGGGCGAGCCGATCGGTCCAAGTTTGCAGCAATAGATCGAGGATTTCACGGATCTTCACGGGCTTCAGATCACCAACTTGCCGGCGCTTTTCCAGCTTGGCGAAGTCGAGCACGTTGTCGATCAAGCGGTGCAGCCGATCGGATTCTGTCGCCAGAGTGTTCAGGTATTCCTGGCGTTTGGCCTCATCCTGAATCATCCCGCTCACAAGCATATCGAGATAAAGCCGCAGCGAGGTGAGCGGAGTGCGAAGTTCATGAGTGACCGCCGAGACAAAGCGAATGCGCCGTTCCGCAAGATCGATGAGGCTCCAACCACTGAGCCCCACGGCTGCAAATGCGATGATGGCTGCTAGCCAGGAGAGTGCTAACCCGAGCCGTAGCGGCGTCCAGCCAGGAGGTTCGGTATTGGGCTCAGTTCCGGGATCGAGTTGTACCGGGAGTGCCGTCATGGCGCGATCGGGCGAAATGCCGTCGGCGTCCTTCACGGGTACCAACTGCGCATCCGGGAAGAGGTCTTGTACTTCTTCTTTCAGCGTCGCTTCGAGCTTCGGCCAATCCAGTATCACGCCCTGGTACACCGTCTTCTCGTCGAGGCGTGCAGCGCGAACTAATACGAGCAGATCCGAGCCATCGGTCGAGGTAATCCACTGAGGCCGCATCGAACCGAGATGAATCGCTACGGGCTGAATCGCTTTTGGTAGGGGGCGGTCTTCATCAAGCGATGTGGGCGAGGGGGTATCTTTCGCCCGATCGGTGAGTTCGGACTTGCCATCCCGATTGCCGGAATTGCGGCGATCGAGTGTGAGCTTCTCAAAGGTTGCCAATTCTCCCAGCAAGCCACCCAGAGCCAGCGGATTCTGTTCCTCACGATAACCGCGCTTGAAGTTTTGCTCGTCTCGCTTGTTGAGTTCTTTTGCGTCCTGGATCGGAAGCAAGGGTCCGGCTGTGGCTCCGCGATTGTGTGGGCCAGACATTACGCCCGGGCTGGGAGCGGCTGTACCATTCCCAATTGTTGGGAGCACGGGGAGACCGTTCGTCCCACCAAGTTGGTTGCTGCTGTTGGCGGTGTTCAGGCTGTTTTTCAATTCAATGCTGTTCTGACCGAATTGAGCGGGGAAAATGTTGTTCGTCACGGGGTAGTCGTACGATTGCTTCGATTCTTGGAGCCCCTTTTGGATGGTTTGGGCTCGGTTGAAGTAATCGTTCCAGGAACGCTCGTTATCAGAAGGTTTGCCACCCCCGCGAGTGTTCGAGCGGCTGTTGGTGGGGTTGGTCGGTGGAGTCTGGGTAGCGCGGTAGTTCGGTTGCTCGCTTGGCGTTTTCGGATCAACCCACCCCTCGGTATAAGGGCTTGCAAAGTAGTTTCTCCCGGTGGTGTCGCGGCACCAGGGAAGCTCGAAGCTCCACAAGCAGGCCATCTCCTGGAGCTTGTATTTCTCGATATCGGAGGTGGGGTTCTTGAACTCCTCGTGCGGGGGCGGTGGTTTGGGCTCCGAGGTGCTGGGGCGAGTGGTAAAGATGAGCCCGGTATCAAGCTCGAAGGAATTCACCTCACCGGCGACCAGTGGTGCCGCAAGTGGTAACGAGTCGGGTGGAATTGCGCGCTCTCGGCGTGTCAACGTGAGCAGCGTTTCCTGCACAGGGTAAAGGCGCTTCAGATCGTTGAGCAACTCTTCGCGAGCGGTAGTTGAATTTCGCAGTGGCATCTCGGGAAGGAGATCCCGGACCTGATCGATTGCGATCACATCGAGCACCTGCGGCGACTCCCAACCCCGGTCTGGATCGAGGCGGAAGTGGAGATTCATCCAGTCGGGTAAGGTCGCGGCCAGAAGTGGCGTGGCCACGAGACTCAAGGGCACGTTGGGATCGGCGGGGGCATAGTGATAGTACGGCCGGCTATCTTCGACACCGAGCGACGGCAGCATGCGTCCATCCAGACGCCACAGTGCGACGCGAAGGTTGTTACCAAGCTCGGCCTGGGCAGCAGCTTCGCGCTGGGCTCGTTCCACGGCGAGTGCGGTGTACGTCACCCAGCTCAACCCACCGAGCACAAGTGCGGCGACGGTGAAGAAGACGAGTGGCCCACCAATCGGACCGATGCAGCGCCAGCGCATGTTCCTCACCTTATTCCAGAGACACCGTGATGCCGGGCGTGCAGGCCATGGGATCTCAAGCGATCGGGACTTCGAGCGCGGGACCGGCCATATACCCGTGAGCCCGCACCGTCACGATGGCATCGGGCTGATCGTCGCCGTGGTCCGGGGTTTTGAGCTTGGCCCGCAGGCGAGCTACGTGCATATCGACAGCCCGGGTTTCCAGCCCGGCGGTGCCGATCCCCCAAACGCGAGAAAGCAACTCTTCCCGGGAGACGGCGCGATCACGATTATTCACCAGGTACTTGAGTAGCGCCGCTTCGGTTTCGGAAAGGTCGGCGCGACCGCCATCGGGCCAGCGCACCTCACGGCGATCCAGGTCGATCAGGCCCGCCCCCACATTGACGAGCCGAACTTCGGGTGTCGCATGCAGCGTCCGGCGAAGCAGGGCTTCGACACGGGCAATCAATTCCTTCGCCGAGAACGGTTTGACCACGTAATCGTCGGCACCCATCTTGAGACCGCGGACGCGGTCGTCTTCGCTACCCCGGGCAGTCAACAGAATCACCGGTCGCGTGGGGTTCGATCGCCGCAACTCGCAGAGCACATCGAGGCCGTCACGTTTGGGTAGCATGATATCGAGCAACACAAGATCGACGCCAGCAGCCGCGGCTTCGCGGAGGCCGGCCACGCCATCAGGGGCTTCGGTGACCTCGTAGCCACTGAGCCGCAGGGCATCGGATAGCCCCCGGCGAATTGCCGGTTCATCTTCGACCACAACGATACGAGCTTTTGGCATGGAGGTGCTCCCGGCAACACTGAGTCGAGAGTCAGACGACCGCACTGAACGATTCGCACCGCAAAAAGCGGTAATCTTGCGACGGCCTGCGGACTCTCGACAGCCGAACCCCGTGGTTTGCTCGGCAACAGTCAGACGGGGAACACCGCAGTTTCGATTGCCCTCGTGTTCCGTTTCTTCTCACTTCTTCGGTGGCGGTGCTTCAAACCCTTTGGCCTTGGCCTGATCGCGGATCACGCTCTTGAGGGCTTCGTCGAGAGCCTTTTCCGTGTCCGATTTGGGCTT
>JBGTAO010000354.1:0-7689 GCA_041749835.1 Gemmata sp.
CGTTCCACCCCAAGTCAAAAAGCGGGCTGCCAGCGGCCAGGACGCTGGAACACACGCCGGTGCGCCCGCCCGACCTGATTATTCAGGACGAGTTGCACCTTATCAGCGGGCCGCTCGGAACCCTGGTCGGCCTGTACGAGACGGCCATCGACAAGCTCTGCACCTGGGAGGTCAACGGGAAGCCGGTTCGACCGAAGTTGATCGCATCGACGGCGACGATCAAGAACGCCGACGTGCAGGTTCGGAGCCTGTTCCTGCGCACGGTCAACATCTTCCCGCCGCCGGGACTCGATGTGCGGGACAACTTCTTCTCGGTGCAACGTGAGCCGACCGAGAAAGAGTTTGGGCGGCGTTATCTCGGCATCTGTGCGCCGGGTCGCCGCTTGAAGGCGGCGTTGATCCGGGTCTACGTCGCCTACCTCTGCTCGGCTCAATCGCTTTATGAGAAGTACGGCAAGCAGATCGACCCGTGGATGACTCTGGTGGGTTACTTCAACTCGATGCGGGAACTCGGCGGAATGCGGCGTCTGGTCGATGACGACGTGTTCTCACGCTGCCGCAAGCAGGATCGGCGGGGATTGGCCAAACGGTTCTTCAGTGGCGAGTATCTTGCCGAGTTGACGAGCCGTATGCGGTCGGAAGACATTCCGCAGATTCTCGACCGACTTGAATCGGGTTTCGATCCCGAAGTCGAAGACAAACGAAGAGAGGCGTTCAAGACGAAGGACTACAAGGGCATTGCCAAGAAGCCGCTTGACGTGCTGCTCGCCACGAACATGATCTCGGTCGGCGTGGACGTGAAACGCTTGGGCTTGATGGTGGTGGCAGGGCAACCGAAAGCCACTGCCGAATACATCCAGGCAACCAGTCGTGTCGGTCGTACCTTCCCCGGCTTGGTCTGCACGGTGTTCAATTGGGCCAGACCCCGTGACCTCTCCCACTACGAAACCTTCGAGCATTACCACACAACGTTCTACAAGCACGTCGAACCGCTCTCAGTCACGCCGTTTTCACCGGGAGCCTTGCAACGAGGTCTGGCGGGGCTGCTTGTGTCGCTGGTGAGATTACGGGGCGTCGAGTTCAACCCGAACGAAACCGCATCTCGCATCACGACTGGTGATCCCTACGTTCAGGACGCTATCGACACGATTGCGAAGCGGGCCGAGTTGATTGGCGACGGCACCAAGACGGGGGATTTCTGTCGAGCGGAACTGTTGAGCAAGGCGGATTTTTGGCAGGCCGAGGCCCAAAACACAACGGGTGGCCGAACCCTGACCTACACCGAACCCTACGGCTCGAATGGACCGAAGAAGGGAACCTCGGTCAAGCTGCTCCACAGCCCCGGTATGGAGCGATGGGAAGAGTTCACTTGCCTCAATTCGCTGCGAGAGGTTGAGCCTCCCGTGAAGTTCATCGTCAGTGACGGGGGACTCGATGATATCACCGGCGATGCTCCACCGGAAGCCGCTGATATCACCGGCGATGCTCCACCGGAAGCCGCTCCTGAAGTGCCGGAAAAGGAAGGGGAGAAGGCATGACGACTTCGAGCCACATGCGGAAGTCCGAGGTTGGAGAAGTACGTCCCAGCCAGACACTGACCACCTTCGGCATCGGGTCGTTGGTCGATCTCCCAAATATGTCGGTGATCGTGATGGGCCTGGACGACTGGCCCAACGCCCATTCCAACGAGATTGCGGAAGAGCGGCTACTGCGTTCGGCGAAGTCGATTCTTGGTCCACAGGTCAGTCGATTCCTGACCCCGCCTCGGGGACCAGAATCGCAAGGTTCGCAAACCAACTGGTTCGATGAGTCCCGGCAAATCGGTGTACCGGTGGCCCCGTTTCCTCGCTGGATGGTTTGCTCAAAGTGCCGATTGCTGGCCCCGATCAGTTCCGGGTTGTTCGAGCCGAAGCAACCCCCATATCGGCCTGACCGAGCTTGCTATGTCCACAACTGCACGACACAGGGCAAGTCCCCGCTCGTCCTCCCAGCCCGCTTCATGGTGACGTGCGAGCATGGACATCTCGATGACTTCCCGTGGGTAAGGTTCGTCCACCAAGGCCCGACGAATTGTAAGGGCTTGCTCTACCTGTACGAAACAGGTGCCAGTGGCGAAGCTCTGGACGTGGAAGTGAAGTGCGATGGGTGTGGGATACGCCGCCGGCTGGGGCAGGCGTTCGGTCCCAACAACCGCACAACGATGCCCGCCTGCCGGGGACGCCGACCACACTTGCGTGACGTTGATCCCAACGGTTGCGATCAAGAGCATGTGAAACCGATGCTGCAAGGTGCATCAAACCTCTGGTTCCCGGTGGTGATCTCAGCGTTGTCCGTACCGCAGGCGTCCGACGACCTGGGCCGCTTGGTGGAAGACAACTGGGCGGTCCTCGACAAAGTGACGAGCGTCGATGTGCTAAAGGCATTTCGGCTGATCGGCCAACTCAAAGACTTCAGCAAGTACAGCGACGACCAGCTTTGGGCGGCGATCCAGAAGAAGATCCAGGGGACCGGCGAAGAGGTCGCAGACCCCGATGACTTGAAGTCGCCGGAATGGAAGGTCTTCGCCAATCCGACCAAGGCCAAAGAGAGCCGCACCTTCAAGCTCCGCACCGTCGATCCGCCGACCGACTTCACGAAATACTTCGAGAAGATCGTGCTGGTGGAGAAGCTGCGTGAAGTCCGGGCGTTAGTCGGCTTCACACGCATTATGTCGCCACGGGACTTCGATAATGCCGCCGATGTACCACCAGAACAGCGGGCGAAAATTTCACGCAAAAACCCAACATGGGTTCCGGCCTCTGAGACACGGGGCGAGGGCATCTTCTTTCAGTTTTCCGAGTCGTTGATTCAGGACTGGGTCAAACGCAATCACGCCTACGACAGAGAATTCGAGGTTGGGCATCAGGCTTGGCGGACAGCCAAGAATCTCGACCCGAACAAAGGCTACCTCGGCATCCGTTATGTCTTGCTGCACACGTTCTCACACGCCCTGATTCGCCAACTGGCCATTGAGTGCGGCTACACAAGTGCCTCAATCACCGAGCGGATTTACTCGCAAAATCCCACTGACGGCGACCCGATGGCGGGGTTGCTGATTTACACGTCAGCCGCAGATAGCGAAGGCACTCTGGGTGGCCTTTGCGCACTCGGTGAACCGGACAAACTTGGCCGGCACATTCGTCGGGCTTTGGACAAGATGAGCCTGTGTGCTTCGGACCCGCTGTGTTCCGAACATCTTGTTGGGGATGGCGAGAAGCTGCATGGGGCTTCGTGCCATGCCTGTTCCCTCTTGCCGGAAACGTCCTGCGAACGGGGTAACAAGTATCTGGATCGGTCAGCGTTGGTGCCAACCGTCGAGCGAACTACCCTGGCCTTCTTCGGAAGTCTCCCAGATACAGCGGCTGGAGCGACGACTACCGAAAAATCAATGCTTCCAGCCGCTCCGCACAAACATCGAGCGAAACCAAAAGGGTCAGGGAGCTAACTGAACTCTTGGAAGACTGCGATCAGCGATGTCGGAGCTTTGTTCGTACCTTGGATGAAAAGTGAGTCCCTTTGTCCGTGGTCGGCTTTGAACTTCATGACGCCAGAACGAGTCATTGTCGAATCCACCTATGCCTTGGCGTGCAGCTTGCCCAGCGGCACGGTCGAAGCCGTGGCGTCGGCGATCTTGACGAGTTCTGAGGAATGTTTGCGGGCCGAGATCTCGAAGCGGGTTCCCCACCATCAACACAGGGATCTGGCTTTAACCTTTGTGGATCGCTGGCGAAGCGAGGCACCCGACGTTGACGGGCGCACAGTCGCTGTGGCGCTGCAATCGGCGGCGTTGTCGGAACAGACCCACCGAGATTCGCAATCGGTCGAACTGGTGTGGACCGGGCCGGACACGGAGCAAACCCCTTTTCGCCGCACGGAGCAGGCGATCCTGCAAGTTCTCGAAGGAGCCAAGAGCCGGATCACCCTCGTTAGCTTTGCGGTGTACCGGATTCCAAACGTGGCCAAGGCACTGGTGCGTGCGGCCAAACGGGGTGTTCGACTGACGGTGATCGTGGAGACTCCCGACAAGATTGAAGGCGATGGGGAATATAGCACGATCAAGGCATTGTGGCAGGAAGTGTCGGCTTGTTCCACGGTCTACTTCTGGCCGAGGGAGAATCGCCCGCTCGGTGACAACAACAAGGTTGGCATCCTGCACGTCAAGTGCGCCGTGGCCGATGGCGAGTGGCTGTTCCTCTCGTCAGCGAACCTGACCCAGCAGGCATTCACGGTCAACATGGAACTGGGAATGCTGGTCCGAGGTGGGACAATGCCGAGTCGAGTGGAGCAGCAGTTTGAGTGGCTGATTCAGAGTGGACAACTGAAGCAAGTGTGACCGAGAGCAGAGAGATGAAACAAGTGTGACAGAGACCAGAGACGCTTCTGTCGGCAGGAGAGCGGATGGAAGAAGGAATCGGTGTGGGGTGGGAATGAAGAAAGTCATGCGTAAAGTCCTGACCGCTTTGCATGGGGTTGTTTGACAGGCAACCTGCTTCTGAAATTCTGTGTGTCGAGATTCTGTCGTTTAGCGGTCAGAACCTTTACAAATTTCGTGGCCAAGTTGCCCGTTGGCAATCGAACTGCGGATCATTCTTGACCGCTACTGACAGAAGAAGATTCACCGATTCGGAGATAGAACTATGCACTTTACCGTTCATCTTCGGAGTAGCACTGCTTCCGAGCCTGACTTCTCATATGGCCTCGTTTTCATTCCTACCCCAGTGTGGAAGAAAGGAAGACGTGCGATCTGCAGACTGAACAGAGATTCCCCAGAATATCAGGTCGGCAGCGTAAGCATGTTGCTCGAATGCGAACGCCTTTCCAATGAGTTCAGCGGAGTAAAAACTGCTATCGTTCTGGTACATCAAGTCGGTCATGGCTCAGACCATGATCTCGACACTCTGAAACTCGATCTTGCCTCCGAAGGATTTGATGTTCAGATTTATGGTTCGGCTGAGACGAAACGCTGACCGCAATCGTTACCAAGGACTTCGTTTGGATGGCGGGTGAGCCTGGACGCTTTCGACTTCCTGATTGTCGTCTTCCTGAACACCGGAAAGTATTTCGGCAAGAATGACGGCTCGTCAGGTTGTCGTGAGCCAGAGTTCTACACGCTCTCCAGGGAGTTCATCAGGCGCCACCACGATACCAGTTCGACCTGGCAGAAGGTCAAACTGAGGAATCTCGAATTGGAAATCGAGCCGTTCAAGAATGGGGCGGGCTTCGAGTTGATCGCCAAGAGACTTGGAGTTCCGAGGCCCACCAAAGACCGAACCGTTCTCACTGGCGACGGTGATCCAAGTAGTAGGTAGAATAAGAGAGATAATAAGACTGTGCGGGTGTGCCATGGATGGCCCAGGAGGTGTGCCATTGATGGTACCCACCCTGCCCTGCCTCAATCCTGCTGGCGAGGATCCTCATGCCACTTACTTTGCGGCAACAACGGTTCGTTCGGGAGTACCTGATCGATTTGAATGCCACGTCAGCATATGAGCGTGCTGGGTATAGGGTTGCGAACGAACAGGTGGCCGCCAGTTGTGCCCACAAGCTGCTGAGGAATGCTGAGATTCGGGAAGCAGTCGATCGGGCCCAGTGTGGGCGTCTGGATCGGCTGGAACTCGATGCCGACTGGGTGGTGATTCGGTTCAAGCAGATCTATCTGAGAGCCATGTCCGAACGGGATTTTGGTGCTGCCATCAAGGCCCTGGATAACATCGGAAAGTTCCTCGGCATCTACGAACGGCACCAGCATCAGAAGTACGGGTTGGCCGACATCGACCGGCTCAAGCGGGAGCTGGAAGAAGTGGGAGTCGACTTCGAACGAGTCGCTACCCGAGCTGGGATGGATCAAATGGGGTGACGTGACCCTGTTCTGCAATGACTGTCACAGGTTGGGCGGGTACTTACTCTTCTCTCGACCTCACGTGCTGGGCAATTCGCAGGTCTTTGCGCGCCAGATGATTCAGTTTAGCGCTATTCATATCCACGTCCGTGTTTCTGCGTGCTGCAAACAACTTGGGCGGATACCATCGCCAGAAGGTCGCGATCGGGTGTGACTCCCGATGGTGGTACCAGTTTCTACCCCCGAACACGATAGGGGGGTGTTCGACCAATCGGCCGCGCTCCCTGGTAATCGCTGTGGATGAAAACGACGAACTGGACACGCTTCTGCGACAGTCGCAGGTAGGAGATCCCGGGGCTCACGAATCCCCGCTCGGCCTCCTGCGCGCACGTGCGAGGCGCTACGCGGATCACCTACTTGGTGGGCAGTTCGGTGCCTGGTCAGCTGCTTCCGACATGGCCCAGGAGGTGTTTGTGCGCATTGGCGATGGGTTCGATCTATCGCTCTTCCCGTCTGCGCCTCATCTGCTCGACTGGCTGAACACAGTTGTTCGGAACGCCGGTACCATGCCGCCGGTACCATGCCGCCTAGGTCCGGGACGGTGGCCGTGATGTGGCCGGGGGGCAGTTTCCCGGTTTCACATCGGTTCTTTTGTCGCTTATTGTTTTTCTCATCGCAAGTCCCGCGCTCCCATTCGGTCTCCGGGGCACTTTTGCGGAAGTCTTTCCCCCACAAGCCGAGGGATGACGGAAGACCAAGTCCCAACGCCCGCAAGCCCCTCGTTTCGCCCGGCATCGCCCTACACAACAACTTCATTCGATTCGGCCGCTGGGCTTTGGATAATGACTATACCTCGATCCGAACCAACGACTCTCCTGATCCCGAGGACTCGTGATGCAACTCCGCTCGATTCTTTTCACGCTCCCACTGTTTGCACTCGCTGTAGGGGTTGCGCTGATTCCCGTCGCCTCTGCGCAGGACGCACGGCCGAAGATCGTTTGGCCGGGTCTTCAGAAGGACGGCACGGTCCAGCTCCCCAATCAGTGGAAACTTCAGCCGGTGGGCACCCATGTCGAGGTGGGCGATCTACCCACGAACATCCAGTTGCATCCGACCGGTCAGTTCGCGGCCGTCCTCCACTGCGGGATGCGCGACCACGAAGTTCACATTCTCGATCTGAATGCGAAGAAGCGGAAGATTGTCTGCCGGGTAACGATGGATCAAGCTTTCTACGGGCTGACCTGGTCGCCGGACGGCAAGCAACTGTACGCAAGCGGTGGGGAATTCGATGTCGTTCATGTCTGGGATTTCGATAAGGGTTTCCTCTTTCATCACCGGGAACTGGATGTCTCGGGAGTACCGGGCGTTAAGCGCACTGTGCCCAGTGGGATCGCCCTGGATGCGAGCGGCCGCGATCTCTTCGCGTGCGCTCTGTGGGCCGATGCCGTGATCCGTGTTCCGCTGGACAACCCGGCGAACAAGGTAATCATCCCGTTGGCGTTCAAGGGCGATCAGAAGAAAGAGGGCCCAAACGCCGGCGGTCCCCCCAGCCCGCCGGATGGTCGCAAGGAGAACAAGAAAGACCCACCCAAGAAGAAAGACCCACCGAAACCAGCCGACGACGAAGACAACGGCTCGGCAACCGCGAAAGACAATAGCTACCCGTACACCGTCTTGCCCGAACCGGGTGGCAAGCGGCTGTTCGTGAGCCTGTGGGCCAAGGAAGCGGTCGCGGTGGTCGATCTGGAGAATAACAAGCTGGCCACCGTGTGGAAGACCGCTTCGCACCCCACGGAGATGGTGCTGGATCC
>JBGTAO010000355.1:0-13117 GCA_041749835.1 Gemmata sp.
ATTCCCAGGTTTGTCTCGGCTACCTGACCGGGAAGCTCGACCCTATGGCCTGCGAGATGATGGAGCCCCAGGTCGAGGAACAATACCAGGCCGGCTTCCGACGGTTTGTCTTCGATTGCAGCGGCCTCACCTACATTGGCAGCCTGGGACTGAGGCTTCTGGTGGGGCTAGCCAACAAGGTGAAGCGTGAAGGGCTTGTGGTGGTTTGCTCGCTAACGAGCCCGGTACAGTCGGTGTTCGACCTCACGAAGGTGGGGCAAGTCTTGCGAACCTACCCCACCCAGGCCGACGCGATCGATGCAGTGCGGACGCTGGAATGACCAGGACACCAGCTATCCAGCAATTCCCGGCGGCCCAGCATCACGAGAGTGAAGTCTGCCTTACTTGCCCAGTTGTTGCTTCGCCGCCGCAACAACTGCTTCGACTGTGAAACCAAAGTGCTTGAGCAGGTCTTTGAGCGGTGCGGAAGCCCCAAAGGACCGCATGCCGATCACCGCGCCCGTTGTCCCCGCATACTTCTCCCAGCCAAATGCGGCCCCCATCTCGACGCATACCCGTTCCGTCACGTTCGCGGGGATCACGGACTCCCGATATTCCGGCGACTGCTTTTCAAACAGTTCCCAACTCGGCAAGCTAACCACACGCGCTGCGATTTGCTCGGCGGCGAGTTTCTCGGCTGCATCCAGACAGAGTTGCACTTCACTGCCCGTGGCGATCAAGAGCACCTGTGGCTTCGCGACCGAATTGAGGGCATAGCCACCCTGAGCCAGGCCGGCGGCGGGGGCGTACTTTGTTCGGTCCAGTGTTGGGAGAGCCTGCCGGGTCAGCGAGAGAACCACCGGCTGATGGTTGGATTCCATCGCCAGCTTGTACGCTGCAACGACCTCGTTGGCATCACAGGGGCGAATGATCACCAGGCCCGGCATGGCCCGCAGCGACATCAACTGCTCGATGGGCTGGTGCGTGGGGCCATCTTCACCAACGCCAATGCTATCGTGCGTGAAGATATAGAGCACCGGAATGTGCATGATCGCGCCGAGGCGAATGGACGGCCGACCATAATCGGAAAAGATCATGAAGCCCGAACCGTAGCCGCGGAGCTTGGCGAGCGTCATTCCATTCAGGATGGCACCCATCGCATGCTCACGCACGCCGAAGTGGATGTTCCGACCACCCGGGTTCTCGGCCGTGAAGGTGCCCGCTCCGTCAAACTTCAAGAACGTCTTGGTACTGGGGTTGAGATCGGCCGCGCCGCCCACGAGCCAGGGGATCACCTTGGCCAGTGCGTTCAACACTTGCCCGGAACTGTCGCGGCTGGCCAACCCCTTGGCATCGCTGGGGAATTCGGGAAGTGCGCTTTCCCAGCCTGTGGGCAACTCCCGATGCTCCATGGTCACCAATTCACGAGCCTGTTCCGGGAACTTCGCCTGGTATTGTTCGAAGAGTTTGTTCCAGGCTGCGTGTGTTTCGGCCCCGCGTTGACCAATCCCGTCCTGGAACTGTTGATACACTCCGTCCGGCACCAGGAACTGCGCATCCTCAGGCCAGCCGTAGAACTTCTTGGTGAGTTTGATCTCCTCGGCACCCAGCGGTTCCCCGTGGGCTTCTTTGGTGTTCTGCCGGTGAGGCGCACCGTACCCAATCACGGTCTTGAGGATGATCAGCGTCGGGCGATCGGTGGTGCGTTTTGCGCTTTCCAGGGCCGTGGCGATCGCCCCGAGATCGTTGCCATCGTCCACGCGGAGCACGTTCCAATGGTAGGCCGCGAACCTTGCCCCCACATCTTCGGTGAACGCGAGACTGGTGTGACCGTCGATGGTGATAGTGTTGTCGTCGTAGATCAGCGTGAGATTGTTCAGTTTGAGGTGACCGGCCAGCGAAACGGACTCACTGGCGACACCCTCCATCATGCAACCATCGCCACAGATGGCATACACCCGGTGATCGAAGAGCGACTCGAAGCCCGGGCGGCCATAGCGTGCAGCCGTCCACTTTTGCGCGATTGCCATCCCTACCGCGTTTCCGACACCCTGGCCCAGTGGGCCGGTGGTCGTTTCGACCCCGGCAGTAAACTCGTATTCCGGGTGACCAGGCGTGCGGCTGCCGAGTTGGCGGAAAAGCTTGAGTTGCTCCAGTGGCAGCGATGGCTCGTTGAGCACCTTGCCATCGTGATCCATGTTGCGGATCTGCGCCAGGTGAATCAGCGAATACAGCAGCATCGAGGCGTGACCGTTGGAAAGCACGAAGCGATCGCGGTTGAGCCACGTGGGATCGGCCGGATCGTAGTTGAGAAAGCGATTCCAGAGCGTGTATGCCGCCGGGGCCAATCCCATGGGTGCGCCGGGATGGCCCGAGTTCGCCTTTTGCACTGCATCCATCGAGAGGGTGCGGATCGTATTGACACAAGTGGTGTCCAGAGGGGTGAACTCGCCCATGGATTCCTCACGGTAGTTGTCGATTGTTTCTCACCTTCAATGATATGGATTCGCCTTGCCAATCGCCGCTTCGGCGAACGATCAGGGATTCACCAGGCCGCGCGATAGATGTCCAAGATTTCGCCCTCGTTGTGGGGCATTCGTGGGTTCACTCGCATGAGCCTTTTGATCCCAAACGCTTTCGTGGCGAACCCCGGTAACATCTCTTCCGTGACGCCGATGTCCCGCAACCGCGTCGGGATGCCGATGTCCTGACGCAATTGCTCGATGACTCGCAAAGTCGCTTCGGCAAAGTGACCCCGGTTCCCGTCCATCTCGGGTATTCCCAGCGCGCGACCGATCTGGCTGGTTTCCCGCTCGCGCTTCTGCAGGTTAAAGCGCATCACATACGGCAACAACAAGCCGTTCCCGGCACCGTGCGAGACATGGACCGCTCCGCCCACGGGGTACTCCATTGCATGAATCAGCGCCACCCCCGCGTTCGAGAACGCCAACCCGCCCAGCGTTGCCGCCAGAGCCATGCCATCGCGGGCTTCGAGGTCGTTGCCATCCTGCACGGCACGCCGCAGGAACCGCCCGACCAACTGAATGCACTCCGTGGCCATCGCGTCGGCCATCGGGTTCTTCCCCTGGTACACGGTCTTCTCGCCACTGGGTAAAGGGAATTCATCATTATCCACCGCCGAGAACGCTTCGATCGCGTGCGTGAGCGCGTCAATACCCGAATCGGCTGTCACTTTGGGCGGACAGGTGACCGTCAGCAACGGATCGACAATCGCAACTGCGGGTCGAAGATACGGGCTCAAGCACGAGACTTTGATGTGGTTAGCGGTATCGGTGAAGACCGCTGCAGCCGAGACTTCCGATCCGGTCCCTGCTGTCGTCGGAATGCAGATCAACGGCTTCACGGGTCCGGGTATGCGGCAATCGCCGGTGTAGTCCAGCGGATCGCCTCCGTGGGTGAGCACCATTGCCACCAACTTCGCCGTGTCCATGTTGCAGCCGCCTCCAAGACCGACGATGACATCGTGATTGCAGCGCCGGGCCGCAGAGATACAGTCCCGCACCAACTCGACACCGGGCTCGGGTGTGATTCGATCAAACACCTCATACGCGACATTCGCCGTTCGGCTCGCCTGAAACACACCCTCGGCCAGCCCGGCTTTCATCAGAATTTGATCGGTGATCAAGAACAGTCGTTGCGCGTGAAGCCGTTGGAACGAATCTCCAAGATGGTGGCGCACCGCATCACGTCCAAAGTAAAGGGTGCCAGCGGATGAGAACGACCAGGTTCGCATGAGATGTCGGGGGCTCGGGATCGGAAGGGGAAAGACGACTCGCGTGTCACTCGGGGCAGTATAATCGGACCGTGGTAAGGCGGCCTGCCGTTTCTGCCGCCTCCGTGTTCTCCTCCAGCCACACGGGCTTCGATGCGTATCGGCATTCTCTCAGTCTCGGATAGGGCCAGCCGTGGTGAATACGAAGACAAAGGCGGGCCAGCCATCGAAGCCTTTCTGCGGGAGGCGCTCACCTGCGACTGGCAGCCCCATTCGCTCGTGATCCCCGATGAGCAGGAGCAGATCGAGGCCACGCTGAAAGCGCTGTGCGACGACGAAGGGTGTTGCCTGGTTGTGACGACCGGCGGCACCGGCCCCGCAAAGCGTGACGTGACACCCGAAGCCACCGAGGCCGTCTGCGAGAAGCTCTTGCCGGGGTTCGGGGAACTGATGCGGCAGGTCTCGCTGAAGTCGGTTCCCACGGCGATTCTGTCGCGGCAGACGGCCGGCATCCGTGGCAAGACGCTTATCATCAACCTTCCTGGGAAACCCTCCGCGATCCGTGAATGCCTGCTCGCGGTTCTGCCTGCGGTACCGTACTGCGTCGATCTCATCGGTGGACCTTACCTGACCACCAACGAAACCGTGGTGAAGGCGTTCCGCCCCAAGAGTGCTTGAATCGGCTCGTGATTCCATCCGCTGTGGTGCGTTCCAGGAAAGGTGCACTATGCGTCTCTCATTCGCGTTTGTCCTGCTTCTCCCCACGTTCTCCTTAGCACAAACGAAGGAGATGATTGAATCAGTCCAACAACGGCTCGAAACGCTCAAGTGGATCGCAGCGCAAGAATCCGCGACGGGTGGCTTCTACATCGCGCCGCAAGATCCGAACATCGACGCCATGCCGCGGCCCAGCCTGCGTGCGACGAATGGTGCGGTGCGAGCCTGGAAGTATCTCGGGGGCGAGAACCTGGGCTCCAAGTTCCCAAACCCGGAGAAGCACGCGGCATTCGTGCTGAAGTGCTACGACCCCAAGACCGGTGGCTTCGCCGAACCCGGTGCCAAGCCCGATGTGGCCAGTACCAGCATCGGTGTGATGGCCGCGGTGGAACTCGGGATTCCGAAAGAGAAGTTCGCCAAAGCAATGGACTTCCTGTGCGAGAACGCCAAGACGTTCGAGGAAGTCCGCATTGCCGCCGCAGCCGTGGAAGCGTGGGGCGTAAAGGATTGTCCGTTCGATGTCAAAGAGATGATTCAACTCGGCACGAAGCTTGGTGCGTACGGTCCGTACGACACCGAGACCCAGCAAAATGGCGGCGCTCGGCAACTCGGCTCCACGGTTGCCCTGGTGCTACGCCTGGGTGCCCCGATAGGACTCCAGGAACGGAAGCACCTGGGGGCGATGCTGGGCAATGGGCAGCGCGACGACGGAGGCTGGGGCAAAAAGGATGAGAAAGCCTCCGACATCGAGACGACCTATCGGGTGTTGCGTGCCCTGATGCTTGTGGAGGCGAAGCCCGTGAACCTGAAGAAACTCCGCGAGTTCGTTGAGTCGCACCGGAACAGGGATGGTGCGTTCGCCATCAAACCCGGCGACAAGTCCAGCATGAGCGGTGTGTATTACGCCGCGATCATCTCGAAATGGCTCGATGACATGGAAAAGAATAAGTGACGCGGACGCCGGACAGGTAATACCGGGCTGCGTTTGCTCCCAGGAAAAAGTCCCTCTGGCCCATTCCTGGGAGCACGGTTGGCTCAGGCCACCACACCGGCTTCGCGCCGTTTGCGGGCCTTGCGTGCCAGGATGAACGAGTTCACGCACAGGGCCAGGAAGATGGCACAAATGACGATCATGGCCTCTCCGGCCAGCGCTGAGGGTTTCAGCGGGTCAAACGATCCGGTTTTGCTGATCTGGCGAAAGATGGGCATGAAGCCACCCAGCAACCCGACCAGGCCCACCATCGCCGCAGTGTGCATGGCGTGCTTTCGCACACTCGCATTCAGAGATATCAGCCCGAGCACCAGCATGACACCGCCCACAACTGCGGGGATCAGTGCCGTCATACTCACTTTACCAGTATCGGGGTTGGGCTCTTGATTGGAGTACCCCAACACACCGACCGCCACCAGCAGACCACCACAAACCAACGTCACCATCGGCATCATTGTTGTCTCTCCCAGATTGCTTGATCGTTCGTTTCACTCGGCCGTGCCCAGAGCTGTCAGGACACGATTGACCGTATCTTCGGAACCTTCCAGGTAAACGCCCCACGCATCCACGAACACATTGAAGGTCTCGGTGCCCATCCGAAACGGCAAGAACCCGGTCGGCAACGGGACACCAAAGTCGAAGTCGTCGTCCGCGAACGCACCGATGCGAGCGAACGACTCCAGCAATGCATGCTGAGTTTCGTAATCTTCTCGCGGACAGATGTCGGCACGCATAACGAGGTCCAGCGCGGGTTGCAACTCGTGCTCGCGTCATTCCCATTCGATCGTGGCCGGTGGTTTACTACTGATATCGTAGACCACGCGGTTCACACCTTTCACCTTATTGATGATGGTGGTGGCAACCCGGGCCATGAGATCCTCGGGCAACCGCGACCAGTCGGCGGTCATGAAGTCGTCGGTCTGCACGCAGCGCAGACAAATCGCGTTTTCGTACGTTCGCCCATCGCCCATCACGCCCACCGATTGCACGGGCAACAGTACCGCGAACGCCTGCGACGTTTTGCGATACCAACCGCTCTTGTGCAACTCCTCCAGAAAGATCGTGTCGGCAACACGCAGCGAGGAGAGCTTGGCTTCGGTCACTTCGCCCAGACAGCGAACCGCGAGCCCTGGCCCCGGGAACGGGTGCCGCCACACCACCTTCTCCGGCAGCCCCAGTTCGATACCAAGCCGGCGAACTTCGTCCTTGAAGAGATCGCGCAAGGGCTCGATCAGCTCGAATCCGAGTTCGGCCGGCAGACCACCGACATTGTGATGCAGTTTGATGGTCGCGGCGGGGCCATCGATCGAACCACCACTCTCGATCACATCGGGGTAGAGCGTGCCCTGTGCCAGGAAATGCGCATCCGGAATCGAGAGTGCTTCGTGCTTGAAGACATCGATGAAGACCTTGCCGATCATCTTGCGTTTCTCTTGCGGATCGACCACACCGGCCATTGCCGAGAGAAATCGCTCGCGAGCATCCACCACGTGAAGATCCGCCTTGAACCAATCACGAAACGTGTGCCGC
Organism: Gemmata sp.; assembly: GCA_041749835.1. GTDB lineage: Bacteria > Planctomycetota > Planctomycetia > Gemmatales > Gemmataceae > Gemmata. Next base: position 6,951 of record JBGTAO010000355.1, read on the forward strand.
ACCACCTCGGTTTCGCCTTCCCGCATCAAGCCATTGTCCACGTAAATGCACGCAACCTGCGGCCCAATCGCCTTCAAGAGCAAGGCGGCGCACACGCTCGAATCGACACCACCGGAAAGACCGCAGATGACCCGGCGCTTGCCCACCGTCGTACGGATCTGCTCCACAGTGCGATCGATAAAGGCCTGCATCTTCCACTGGCCGGTACAGCCACAGACATCGCGCAGGAAGTTCGCCAGGATTTGCCCACCATGCGGCGTGTGTGCCACCTCTGGATGGAATTGCAGTCCGAACACGGGCCGGTTCTTGTGCTTGACTGCCGCGAGCGGGCAATCCTCCGTCGATGCCAGCGCAACGAAGTCGCCATCCGTTGGTTGGACCTGATCGCCGTGGCTCATCCACACGGTCGATTCCACCGGGTAGCCCTGGAAGATCGAATTCCGATCGACCACGGTCAACGTGGCCCGGCCATACTCGCGCGTGTGGGCTGTTCCTCCGACTTTGCCACCGAGGATGTGACAGGCGAGTTGCATCCCGTAGCAAATGCCAAGCACGGGAATCCCCAGATCGAAGACTTTGGGATCGCATCGCGGTGCCCCGGGTTCGTACACACTCGCCGGGCCGCCGGAAAAGATGATCCCTTTGGGGTTCAACTCTTTCACCCGCTCGGCGGACAAGTCGTGCCGAACAACTTGGCAGAAGACGTTCTGCTCGCGCACACGCCGGGCTATCAGTTGCCCGAACTGCGAACCAAAATCGAAGATCAGGACAAGTTCTTGCGCCATATCAGGAACCACTTCTCTGCGGATCGGACCGTATTCATTGTGTGGAAAGCCGCGTCGGGACAAGCAAGACTGCCGAGTGTCTCACTCCGCCTTTCCGAGTTCTTGCGCTCGCCATGTTGCGGCTTCAACGGCGTCCATGGCGGCAGCACGAAAGCCCGCACGCTCCAGAGCATGAAGACCTGCGATGGTGGTACCACCGGGGCTCGCAACCGCATCTTTCAGCGCGGCCGGATGAAGCTCGCTGGAGAGGACCATCTTGGCCGCCCCAAACACCGTTTGCGCGGCCAGTTTCTGTGCGATCTCGCGTGGCAACCCACACCGCACGCCACCATCTGCCAGCGCCTCGATCAGCACATACACATAGGCCGGGCCGCTCCCGCTCAGACCTGTCACGGCATCCAGGAGATGTTCGGGCAATCGATAAGCAGTACCCACCGCACCGAACAGCTTCCCAACGAGTTCCACATCCTCGGCGCTGGCAGCGCTATTGGCTGCATAGCCTGTCGCGCTTGCCCCCACGAGGCACGGCGTGTTCGGCATGACGCGGACGATCCGTGCCTGTTCGCCAAGCCCTGCAGCAAGCGATTTCAGCGTCAACCCGGCAGCAATGGAAATGATGAGGTGTGTGGGCTTCAACGCGGGCCGCAATTCACTCATAACAGCCGGTAACACTTGCGGCTTGACGGCCAGGATGAGGACATCGCATGCGCTCGCAACGGCGGCATTTGCACTCGCAACCGGGATTCCCGTTTCGGCCTGGAATCGGGTACGGGCTTCCGCAACGGGATCGGCAGAGAGGCTCCGCTGCGGATCGAGCAGCCGGGCACTCACCCACGCGGCTCCCAGAGCGGTGGCCATCTGCCCCGCCCCGAGGAAGCCCACCGAAAGCGGAAACGTTGGCGTGTTGGCCATCGCTACTAACTCTGCCGCAGAATGGAAAAGCTTAGTATAGCCTGCCGTCAAGCCTTTGGGAGCTTTCTGGGTGCTTGCCCGCAATCGTGCAACCGGGTATCAACAATACAAGCCTCCCATACCGCAACACTCGCGGAGCTGATGATGAATCCTCTTCTCCTCTCCCTCGTCTTATTGGCACCGGGCCAGGCCCCTGCTGATCCACCCGCCATCGATCGCGGTGTGCTTCCGTTGGGAACCGACGGGAAACCGCTCAACCTCGACTTTGAAACTGGCGACTTGAAAGACTGGACGCTCGACGGTGAGGCGTTCAAGGGGCAGCCGATCAAGGGCGACACGGTGTTCCCAAGACGGGCCGACAGCCGCAGCCGCCACCAGGGGCAATACTGGATTGGTGGCTACGAAAAGCTCGGCGACAAGCCACTTGGTACGCTCACGAGTGTGCCATTCCAGGCGACCCATCCGTGGGCGAGCTTCCTGGTCGGCGGTGGCCCACACACCAAGGAAACCTGTGTCGAGATCGTGAGTGGCAGAGAGGTGGTGTTTCGGGCCTGTGGTCACGAAGCGGAAGACCTGGAGCGAGTCGTGGTGGATCTCACAAAGCTCAAGGATCAGCAGATCTTCGTTCGCATTGTTGACAAACACAATGGCCACTGGGGGCACCTGAACTTCGACGATTTCCGCTTTCACGCCCAGAAACCGAACTTCCCGGAACGGCCCAAAGTCGAAGCGCCGCCCCCCGTGGATACGTACAAGTTCGCCGGGTTGAGCCCGCAGCAAGCCGCGAAGGCGATGACGGTGCCGCCCGGTTTTGACGTGACGCTGTTTGCAGGCGAACCGGACGTTCATCAGCCCATCGCGTTCACCATCGATCACCGGGGCCGCCTCTGGGTGGTCGAAGCCTACACCTACCCCAAGCGGAACCCGCACCCCGGACCCGTCATCCCGGGTGGCAAACTTGGCGACAAGATCCTGATCTTCGAGGATACGGACGGCGACGGGAAGCACGACAAGAAGACAGTGTTCTTTGAAGGGTTGAACCTCGTTTCCGGTATCGAAGTCGGCTTCGGCGGGGTCTGGGTTGGTGCCGCGCCGTACCTGCTGTTCATCCCGCACGACGACAAGACCGACAAGGCCGGCGAACCCAAGATCTTGCTGGACGGCTGGGGCTACGAAGACACGCACGAGACATTGAATTCGTTCATCTGGGGGCCGGACGGTTGGCTGTACGGTTGCCACGGTGTCTTCACACATAGCCGCGTTGGCAAGCCCGGCACGCCCAACCAGGAACGCACCCCGATCAACGCGGGCATCTGGCGCTATCACCCCACCAAGCACGTCTTCGAGGTGTTCGCCCGCGGAACCAGTAACCCGTGGGGGCTCGATTACAACGCCAACGGCGACTTCTTCATCGAAGCATGTGTGATTCCACACATGTGGCACATCATTCAAGGTGGGCGTTATCAGCGGCAAGCGGGAACCGACTTCAACCCGTACACCTACGACGATATCAAGACGATCGCGGTCCACCGGCACTATGTCGGTGCGACGCCGCACGGCGGCAATGGTCGTTCCGACTCGGCCGGCGGCGGACACGCGCACAGCGGGCTGATGATCTACCAGGGCGGGACGTGGCCGAAGGAATACAACGGCAAGCTGTTCATGGGCAACCTCCACGGTCACCGCATCAATGTGGACGTGGTGACGCCGAAGGGCAGCGGCTACGTCGCCGACCGCAACCCGGACTTCCTGATGACGAACGACAAGTGGTCGATGTTCGTGAACATGAAATACGGTCCGGACGGCAACGCCTACGTCATCGACTGGTACGACCAGCAGATTTGCCACCTACCGCAACCCGAGAAGTGGGATCGCACCAACGGCCGCATCTACAAGATCAGCTACAAGGACGCCAAGCCCGTGAAAGCTCTGGATCTTTCAAAGGCCACGTTTTTGGATTTGGTGAAACTTCAATCTCACGAGAACGAGTGGTACGCACGAACCGCAAGGCGACTTATTCAGGAGCGAGTTCAGTTGCTGAATACACAGCCTTTCCAAGGCGATCAAGGTCTGCAGCACGCGACCAATGTACTTAGGGGAATTGTGAATTCGAACGCGGAGATGAAGCTTCGTCTCCGGGCACTCTGGGCGTTATACGTAGCCGATCTGCACTTTTTTGACTTCTCCACTACGCACCTTGTTGGCGACAAGAACGACACGATTCGATCCTGGGCTATACGGTTGAAGGGGGAAAGCGGGGGAATCAAGTTGGTTGACAATAATTTGGAGTTAGGGTACCTACCGCTCTGGCACATTGCTGCTACTACCAAGAGTGCAGCTGTCCGCCGTGAGATCGCGACTCTCCTGAATCGCGTTCCCGCTCGCGATCGCGCCGAGGTTCTCAAGGCACTGGTTGGCCGAATAGAAGATGCGACCGACCACAATCTGCCCTACCTGTACTGGTACGCTCTCGAACCACTCGTGGCTGCCGATCCCGCGAAAGGGCTGAAACTCGCGGCCGACGGCAAGATTCCGATGCTCCTCACCTTCGCAGCGCGACGAGTGGGTGCCATCCGCACGCCCGAGGCATTGAACCTGCTGACGAAGTCGATCACGGAAGCGAAGACCGAAGAGCAACGGGTTGCGTACCTGCGCGGGCTTCAGGAAGCCACGGCGGCCAAGCGGAACATCCCCATGCCCGAAGGGTGGGCGAGGGCATTCGAGATCCTGTCGAAGTCGTCGGACGCAACCACCCGGAACCAGGCGCTGTCGCTCGCCACGATCTTCGGAGATAAGGCTGCCCTGGCCACGCTTCGGAAGGTCGTAGCCGATTCCAAGGCCGATCCGACTGCACGCATCGAGGCCATCCGAGCACTCGTCCGAGCCCGCAATGCAGCCGACACCGAAACGGCACCCCTACTCCAGTCGGTCGTCACCGATCAAGCCGTTCGCCGGGAGGCACTGATCGGGCTAGCCGATTTCGATCATCCGAACACACCCGCGACGATCCTGGAGCTATTCTCATCGTTTAACCAGGCCGAGAAACGCGATGCGCTGGTCACGCTGGGTTCCCGCCCGGCCTACGCCAAAGCGTTGATGTCTGCCGTTGCGGCCAAGAAGCTCGCTGCCGCGGATGTCCCGGCCGAAGTGGTGCGAGCGCTACGGGCGTTCCAGGACGCCTCGCTCGATCAGCAAATCGCCGATGTGTGGGGGGTGGTCCGCGAATCTCCAGCCGAGCGCAAAAAACTCATTACCGAGTGGAAAGCACGGATCTCGGCTCCGACGAAGCTCCCCGCCGATGTCAACCTGGGCCGCACCGTCTTCACCAAGACATGCTTGAGCTGCCATACGCTCTACGCGGTCGGGGGCAAAGTCGGCCCCGAGATCACCGGCGCGAACCGCGGCAGCATCGAATACCTTCTCGAAAACATCCTCGATCCCAGTTCGGTGATCCCCAAGGAATACGCCGCGACTCGGATCGTACTGAACGACGAACGCAGCCTCATTGGCATCGTGAAGGGCGAAGCCAACGGCGTGCTGACCTTGCAAACCGACCGCGAGATTCTCATCATCGCTGTTGCCGATATTGCAAGCCGAAAAGCATCGGAACTCTCGATGATGCCCGACGATATCCTGAAGCAGGTCAATGAGCACGAGTTCCGCTCGTTGGTCGCGTACCTACAAACCGGCTCGCAAGTGCCGCAGCTCGCCACCGCCGAGAACGCCAAGGACTTCTTCAACGGCAAGGACCTCGAGAACTGGGACGGTGACAAGTCGCTCTGGAAGCTCGATAGCGGCGAGATCGTGGGGCAGACGGCAACCGGACTGAAACGCAACAATTTCCTCGTCTCGCAATCGGCGGTGCAGGACTTTAAGCTGTCCGTGCAGGTGAAGCTCAAGCCGAACAGCGAGAACAGTGGCATCCAGTTCCGCAGTGTGCCACTACCCGACGGCGAGATGCGCGGCCCGCAAGCCGATATCGGCGCGGGCTGGTGGGGCAAGCTCTACGAAGAGAGTGGCCGGGGAATACTGGCCAAGGATGGCGGCGAAAAGTACGTGAAGCGCGACGACTGGAACAACTACGTCGTTGAGGCAATTGGCAGTACCGTGAAAATCTGGATCAACGGAAATCTCGTCACCGAGTACACGGACGAAAAACTCTCCAAGCGTGGGGTGATCGGCTTGCAACTTCACAGCGGCGGGCCGATGGAAGTGCGCTTCAAGGATCTGAAGCTGGAAATCATCAAGTAAGCTTACCTGTGCCAGCGGGGGCAGTCTCCGCTGGCACGTACGTATTTCCGATATTGCTGTGAAGTTCCCTGACCCGCACATCCGATACAGTCCGATAAACCGTTCATCTCGGTTTCGGAGGGTGTATCATGCGCGGGCGTTTCCTGTTGGCACAGTGGGGTCTGGTGCTGGGTTCTGGCTTCGCAGTTGCTCAGTTCCCACAAGCTCCGCAAACACCGA
>JBGTAO010000356.1:0-3774 GCA_041749835.1 Gemmata sp.
CGACCGGTAACGGCTTCGGTTGGGCACCAACTGGCACAAGCAACACCGTTCGCAAGTCGAACAGGGCACCCCGAGGTGGCGCGTCCGGTCGCACGGTCAAGCGTGTCGTTCCCGCCGGGACTGTCACGGTGCCAATTTTCACTTGCACGAAGTGATCCCAACCTCCGGTGTTGGCGACCTTGCCACGCAATGAGGGTTCCGCACCATCCAGCACAAAGAGGTTCCCCGTGGCATCGGCAGCGCACGAATAATCGAGATATACGTCGAATCGCGTGGGCTGGTCGAGCTTCACTTTCCAGACCACGTGGTCGTTCTCACCGTGCCAGTAGCCGATGTTGTGGAACTCGGGCTCGAAGACGACATCGCCTCCGTAGATCCAAGCGTGCGTGGCCGGCAGTGTCAATGCCTTGTCATTCAGCACAATCTCGGTGGGCTCGTTGCCCAAGAATCGTTTGTGTGGCAGGTCGTGCGCTGTGAGGTACGCGAGCAAGTCGGCCATCTCTTGCCGCGGTATGTCCTTCTCCAGTCCGTCGGGCATGAGCGATTTCGCGGTTCCTCGGAGCGATTCGAGCTCCGATCGCAGAATCGTTTCATCCTTGGCTTGTTGACCGCGCAGCGTGATCGAGGTGGCGGTTTCGGTCACCAGGATACCGGTCAGCGTTCGTTCGGCTTTCGTGATCCCGCGGTACTCGGCATAACGGGAATCGAGGTTCCGACTCGGATCGAGGATCTCCGCGAGCAGGTACTGCGGGGACTTGTTCGCCAATGCCGCGAGATCGGGGCCGACCGCGTGCCCCACGCCGTCGAGAACATGACACGCCGCACAGACCTTCGCAAACACGGCCTTGCCGCGCGGCTTGTCCCCGGTCAATTTCAACACCGCCTGATAATCGTCAATCACCTTCTGCCGATCCGATGTGGCAGTCGCCAAAAGTTGGCTCGCCCGGGCGCGAATAGCTGCGTCGGGGTGCTCGATCAAGCGCTGTCGCCGGGCCGCATCAATCTGCCCCGCTGCGATGGTGCCCTTTTCAATCGCGGCAAGCAATTCCGCGTGCCAGGTGAGGCGAGCCAGAAGCGTATCCAGTAATTGTGATCGCAATACTGGTGCGGCACTGGGCCATGCGGCGACCAGAGCGGTTGGAACGGTTTTGTCCACGCTCCGTGCGAGCTTGGCAAGAGCCGCCGACTGAACCGGCAACGTGCGGGTCGCCGCGAGAAGACTTGCCAACAGTTGAACATCTTCGCTGCGCGTCGCCGGGTCGCGAGCGAGCAACGGGAGCGCGGCCAGCAGTGCAGTATCCCCGGTATCGGGGCGTTGGAGCAACTGCCGGGCGGCTTCCACATACGGCAGCAATTGCTTCTGCGGCTTGGGGCCGAGTTTCTCCCAGCCCATGCCCTGCTGTTCGAACGCATCCAGTGCTGCAACAACCGCGGTGAGTTGCCAGGGTTGCAAGCCAGTGGTTCCCGGTCTGGCAAGTAGCGCGACCACCTGGGCGATTTGCTCATCCGTCGCCGGACCAGTCCGCACTGCGAGCCCGGCAGCGGTTGCGAAGAGATCGCGAACCAGAGGTAACGGCGGGCCGTTCGGGCCGAATCCTTCGCTCACGCTCTCGACGATCGCTTTCAAGTTTTCCGGGCGCAGGCTGCTTACGACTGCTGCGGCGAGGAAGCGATCCGTAGGGTGATCACGCAGTAATTGCAGCAACGGTGTGTCAGGCTGTTGGCCCCGAGATTCGCCCAACGTGTAAGCAAGCTGAAGTCGCACCAGCGCATCGGTCGAAGCTGCACGGTCTGTAACCTCACGCACGACATCTCGACCTGGGAGTAATCCGGGCTCACAGAGCCGGATCGCTTGCTGAACCACAGCCGGGTCGGAATCGGCCAGCGCCACTTTCAGCAGGCTTTCCGGTGGTGGCAACAACAACCCCAGTGTGCAGAGTGCCTGCATCCGCGTGAGCCCACTGCGCGATTCTCGAACGAGCTTCTCCAACGCAGGCTCCGCACCCCGATCGTTCTTCCACAGGAGCATCATCATGGCCATATCGCGTTGCCAGCCATTCGGGCTCTCGAGCGCTGCGACCAGGCCAGGGGTGTTGAGCTTGTCCAGTCGCAGCCAGGGCCGCAGTGCTTTCTCCACCGGACGAACGCGATAAATGCGACCCATGCCAGAGCCCGCCCGCGGATCGATCTTGGCGAGATCAGCCGGCGGCACCCACCGCGGGTGCTCAATCAGGTAGCGGTACATGTCGGCGATCCAGAGTCCGCCATCGGGACCGGTGACGGCATGAACCGGGCGATGCCAGCCATCGGTTGAGGCAAGAAACTCGCTATCGGCTTCGTCAGGAGCTTTGTGGCCGGTGAACGAGGAACCGTGAGGCTTGAGAATGGTGCGTGTCACGAGAAGATTCACCGGCTCGCAGGTGAAGGCGTTGCCGGCATACTCGGAGCCGAGAAGTTCGTCGCGATAGATCCCAAGCCCGCACGCCGCCGTGACGGAGCCGGGTGGGCCAGAGAGCACGAAGCGTTGGGGATCGCTCCGTCGGGGGAATACGCGGTTCGAATGGGCGACATTGACCGTGGCATTCGGGTACGCCACAAACGGGTTTCGCTTGAGGTAATGGTCTTCGAGTGCGTAGTGCCAGATCAGGTTACTGTTATCACAGCCGAACCAGTTGCCCCGATCGTCGCGGACACGGCCTTGCTGCGTGCGGCCGGTTGCGGGTTCCAGTTCACCGGTATCGGGCTTGATGCGGAAATCGCGATCGCCCAGCGCCACGGTCTTCCCGCTTCGGGTACAAATGATATTGCCACCGAAGAGGCCGCACGAACAGTACACCCAACCATCCAGGCCATACTGCAGGCTATTCACTCGGGCCTGGTAGTTCTCGTTGCCAAAGCCACGGTAAAGCTTTTCGATCTTGTCCGCCTTGCCATCACCGTTGGTGTCCTCGGCATAGAGAATGTCGGGGGCAGCGCAGATCAGGACTCCGTTCCGCCACGGCAGCACACCAGTGGGAAAGGGCAGTTGTTCCAGAAAGAGCGTGGACGTGTCGAAGGTGCCGTCGCCATTACGATCTTCGAGGAACACAACGCGGCCGCCCGGTTCGAACTTGCCGCTCGGGCCGCTCGGGTAGTCCGCCATTTCCGCAACCCAGAGCTTGCCATCGGGGCCGAAGGCCAGCGCGACGGGATCGGCCACCAGCGGTTCCGCAGCCACGAGATCGACACGCAAGCCGGGCTTGGTCTTGAGCGTGGCCAGCGATTGCTGTGGGGTCAGGGGCGCGGAACCGCCGAGCTTCTTGGTTTCGTACTTCGGCACGAACGAGTTCCCGAGCTGCGTGGCCACTGTTCCGATGATCTTCTCTTCGAGCCCGGGCTTGAACACAGCGGGAACATCGTAGTACACCATCGCCGCACCGCCTTCGTAACCGCCTTCCTTCAAAATGCGCTCGCTCGGAATGTAACAGGGGGCGTTGTTGGCATAGCCCGTGACCCAGATTCGTTGACGATCGTATTCCGTCTTGAGCCGTAGTGCGTAATCGACGACCACTTCGCCCGGCAAGTGAATCATGGCCAGGGAATCGCCGAAGGCCCAAGTTTGTATCGGGTAGTCGATCGCACTGATGAGCTTTTCCCGGCGATCCAGCTTGGCCAGTGTCACGCGGGCATGATGGCCGATCGCGTCCATTCGCTTGTCTTTCTCTTCCCACTGTTGGCGGGTTGGCAACTCGGTGAGCGGCAACTCGATGGTCGTGAGCTTGCAGGCAATGGTGC
>JBGTAO010000357.1:0-1743 GCA_041749835.1 Gemmata sp.
ATCCATCGATTTCCCGTTCGCAGCCAGACAGAAGCCGTTCTTGGCATTGCGCCCCAGAATCTGTTCCAGTTCCGATTTGGCGCGGTAACGAGCAATGTCGCTCTTGCGGCCTTGTGTCGAGGCACTGATGGCCCGTGTGCGATCTTCGAACGGCGCGAGTGCGAGCCGCGGATCCCATTGCGGACGGTCCTCCAGCCAGGCGAACGTTTCCGGGGTCAATCCTTCCATGGCGACCTGGGGAAGCAACTCATTGAACTGGCGATCGAAGTGCCGAATCCAACCATCTGTCAGGATGATATCGGCATCCAGTATTTGACCGGTCAGGGGATGCACACGGGACGGCCCGATGGCCGTACCGATGTTGTTGTTGAGCCAACGCACGAAGTTGTAGCGAACGTCTTCGGGGTCTTTGTCCATGTGCGCACCGCTGGCAGCATCTTGTTGATACACGACAACGGCATCCAGGATCCCGATCTTCTCAAACGCTTCGTTCCAGCACTGAATCCCGTCCTTGACATAGCGCCGGTAACGAATGGGTGTGGTGTGCTCGATGTAGAAGACAATCGGCTGTTTGGGTGGGCTGACCTTGAGCGTGGGGTCCGCCTTTTCGAGATGCCAACGGTTGATGAAGCGCGTGCGTGTTTCGCCCGCGCGATACTTGCCCAAATCGTTGTAGGCCGTGGTGAAATAGCCAACGCGATCATCGGCCACCCGCGGCTTGTATCCGGTATCGTCCGGCATCTCGCTAACGGAATAGTGAAGCGTCTTTAACACACTATTGGCAGGCCCAAAGCTGAACACGCCGCCGCTGTCGCCATCGGAGGGCAACGGAACTTCAAAAGCGAGCTCGATATTCTTGGGGAATGCCTTTGCGGATTTCACTGAGCGAAGGCGTTGCAGTGCCTGCAGATTGACCTGTCCGGGTGAGAACCCGAAGAACTTGGGCGACTGCATGACGAAGAGTTGATCCAGGCCAACAACCGGGCCACCCTTGGGGCCAATCGCCAGGATCGGAGTGTCCGCGATCAGGCGATCCGTGAAGAGCCGTTCCACGGAAGCTTTCGATTCTTTGTCGCCGGTCGAGCGCGTGGCAACGTCCTTTTCCATCAATGCCAAGTTGTCGCCGTATCGCTTCCAGTACACGTAAAGATCACCTGCTTGAAGTCCGGCATACACTTCGCCACTCGAAACCGTCATGGCGATGAAGTACTTCTTGCTCAGATAATCAGCTGGCAACTCCGCCAACACGCGACCGTTCTTCTTATCCACCCAGAGTGTGAACAATGGTGCAACCGCATCGGTCATGGTGACGGCTTTCTCATAGCCCTTGGAGACTTGATCGAACGGAGGGAAGTCGGATTTGGGTGGCGTGTCGCTGGCTTTGGAATCGCCCTTATCGCCTTTACTCGCACTCTTGGTGGGCTCGGCCGGTGGTTCAGCGAAGACAAACGAAGTGAAAAGACCGGCAGAGACAAGTAGCCCGGCCTGGATCAATGACTTTGCTTGTACCATAACGAGAACCCATGAGGCGTAGAATCGAATACCCACACGATCAGCGTTCACGAATGCATCGGGTGCTCAACAGCCCGGGTCGTGAACCGAACAGCGGGTGGGCTGGAGTGCGCCCAGTAATTATTTGTAACGCTAAATGGTGAATGGACTTGTTGTCAATAACAAACTATGAGAATGTTTCGAAAAATACACTAGCTCCGACAGGAGTTTGCGATGATGTCAATGCATCAA
>JBGTAO010000358.1:0-1951 GCA_041749835.1 Gemmata sp.
TCTTCAAACCGGCTTTACAATCAGCCCACACCCGCTCACGCAAATCCATCGAGTATGCACGCATCGGAACCCCCAAAAAGGATTCCATCCGTACTACCACACCGACTCAACTCGCGCTACAGCTTTCTCGAAACTGCTCTAGGGAAAATTCTGAAATTCATTCGTTTCTTGCACCACATCAGAATATAAATCGCACGCCAATAGTGCTTTCTTAATTCACCGCGCGTTCATTGGTACGGTGCTGACTGTTAGCAAACTGATCGGTCACGTCTTGTGTGAGATGTGTGACCGTGCGGGTGCAGCGTGCGGTCCACTCCTTGAGGTGCAGCATGGGTATGATGGACAGTGTTATTTCGGAAGTTGCCAGCAAGTTCGGTCTTGGCGACAAGGCGAAACAGTTAGTGGGTTATCTCCTGTCGTACATGACGAGTTCGAGTGTCGGCGGGCTCGGCGGGTTTTTGGGCAAGCTCAAGAACATGGGATTGGGCTCCATCCTGGGCAACGCGGGAGCCACGCTTTCAAGCAATCAACTGAGTGGACTGTTCGGTGGACAGTTGGGGGCGATCGCCTCCAAGCTTGGTATACCCGAATCGACCGTCTCGTCGGCCGCTGGTATGGCTGTACCCGCAATGTTGACGAAACTGGCACCCAGTGGCGTGGCCCCGGCAACCTTGCCGCCAGAGGTCTCGAATCTGGCGAATCAGTTCTCATTGGCGGGCGTTTCGAACGCAGCAGGTGCAGCGGCTCAATCTGCGACCTCGTGGCTCATGTGGTTGCTCCCCATCGTGGCAATCGGGTTGATTGCGTTCTTCGCACTGCGTTCGTGCAAACCGACGGAACCGACGCTTCAGGCGACCAACCCGGGGCTCGACATACCCGTGTTGGATAAGGTCGAAAGCGATGTGAAGGGGCTCTTTACTTCCGCTACCAGCGTACTCACGGACGTGAAAGACGCTGCAACCGCCGAGGCCGCCGTTCCCAAGCTCACGGACCTCACGGCCAAAGTGGGTGCGATGAAATCGGTGATCGACAAGCTGCCGGGCACTTCGAAAGAGATCGTCAATCGTATGGTCGGGACCGAGACGGCGGGCCTTCAAGTCATCATCGATAAGATGAAGTCGGTCGGCGGAGCGGTCTGGGACAAGCTCAAGCCAGCAGTCGAAGCGCTGATGGAGAAGTTCAACACGATGAGTAAGTAACACTCACCATGTCAACGCGGAGCCGGTCGTTCTGGCCGGCTCCGCGGATCACAGCAAACCTGCCGATGCAGCCACTTCGCGAGCCACCACGCCCCAGCCAATCAGTACCACCAGGCAGACAATCGCCAGGCTCCAGCCATGCCACCCCTGCAGACGCTGCAAGAGCGGGAAGTAGACCGACCGCACCGTGGCCGGCCACGACGCACCGACCACACCCAGAATCAGCCACCAGAGTGCGGATGCGCCGCCACCCACGAACGCGCCGGCGGCCAGATGTGCCCACTGCGGCGCGACCGGAATCGCGGCCAGCAGTTCACGATCTTCCGCCACGCGCGGAGCCATCGCCTCCTTGTAGGCCTGTCGGCGGCGCGCTCGCCCCGTTCCCGATCGTTCCGGGAAATGCCCTCATCGCGTTCATAATACTCGACCCGATGAGCCGCATCAGCGACCGTGGCCCCCGCAGCGATACCCAGGCCAACTGGCCAGGCGACCGTGGCGAGCAGGAGCACCGTGCTCACCAGAACCAGCGGTGGATACAGCAGCCACTTCCGCGCTGCTCCCAGTTCGACCCCGTTCTCCCGCGCGGCCGCCACACCGGACCGCGCCAGGATGTAGCTGGCGAGCAGGAAGATGGGAAACAGTACGAACGAGAAGATGCCCACCATGAAGAGGCCGAACGACAAGTACGGCAGCCGCCAATCTTCCGGGCCTCGCCAGACCGCGGTGCGCGCGGTTCGTAATCGATCGCCCAG
>JBGTAO010000359.1:0-4466 GCA_041749835.1 Gemmata sp.
AATCACCCCAACATCGTATCACTCATCGATTCGGGTGAAGCCTCGGGCAAGCATTACCTGGCCATGGAGTTCGTCGATGGCATTAACCTCGCCCGACTGACTCGGGATTACCGACCACTCGAAATTGCGGAAGTCTGTGAGTATGCCCGGCAGGTCGCGCTGGGCCTTCAGCATGCCCACGATCAGGGCTTTGTTCACCGCGATATCAAGCCATCCAATGTTGTGGTCGCGGGTGAACGACACCTGCCGAACGCGACCGAGCTTTCTGTCGTCAAGATCCTGGATATGGGGCTGGTGCGTGCGGTCGGTTTCGATTTCGAAGGTGCCGCGGCCGGTATGGATCTGACCCGGGCGGGCACGGTGGTCGGCACACCCGATTACATGGCTCCCGAGCAAGCCAAGAATTCGCGTGGTGTCGATCACCGTGCCGATTTGTACAGCCTCGGTTGCATGATGTACTTCTTGCTCGTGGGCCAACCACCATTCCCCGAAGGAAGCCCGATTGCCAAGATCTTGAAGCATCAGACCGATGTACCGACACCAATGCAAGCCTTGCGGCGCGATATACCCAGCGCGGTCGCGGAGTTGATTGGTCGGCTCATGGCCAAGCGGCCTGCGGATCGCTTCGAATCGGCTGCGATTGTCGCTGAAGAACTGACCATACTGCTGAAGACAGCAACTCTCACGGAAGTGAAACCGTCACGAACGAAACGCGGGAAGTCCGGCGTGCTGCTGGGTGCGGGAGAGATGCCCGCGCTCACTCCCGTTTCCACCCCATCCGCACCGAATCCCGAATCCACGGTGGTGAAGCCCTCGACAACTGTTGCTCCCGCTGAATTTCAGCCTGAACCCCAACCGGCTGCACCGGTCCCACTGATCACGAATTATGATCCCGCTGAAGACTACCGAGCCCGCCGTGTCGCTCATCCGATTCGCGGTCTGCGGCCCAATCTCGGCTGGCTCGCGTTGTTCGTGCTCGCTTTGGTGATCATGTTTGCCCTGGGCTACGGGAGTGCAAGGCTCTGGAAACCTTCAAAGCCTCGCAACACAGGCTCAATTCGCATGAACATCCAGTTCCCAGCACTGACCGCCAATTACTTGGCTGTGGTGTGAATCGTCAGGTAAACCGAGCCGACGACTTTACGCCCTTCCGGGGTTAACAGGTTGTATCCGATTTGCATCTGCATTACCGGTTGCAGTTTCTCAAAGCTCAACTCAATCGTTTTCTCATCATCGAGCAACTTCGCGGTGTGTGGGCGGAGTGTATCCATTCCTTCCACCTCGGAATTGGAAACCTTCCACCGCTTCGAACCGTAGTCGCCGCTCCAACGGTAGTTCCACCAGGCCGCTTTGTAGTTCAATGTATCCGCGACAGAAGTGGCTTCGAGCGTGCTACTGAAGGTGAGGCGGATGCGGTTGCCGTCGATTTGCAGTTGGGTGGGCACATCGAGGGGTTTCCCTGTTACGCGAACCCGCTGCAAGCAGCCATCGGCCTGGGCCGCGGTCTGCCAGCCGTTCAAGCCGCAGACAATGAGGTGGCCATCGCTGCCGAATCGCCCACGACAGACTCCTGAAAGGAATTTGATTCCCAGGGGGGCGACTCCGCCCTGTGACACCCCGCTGTCAGTCGATTGCCGCAGAAGCACGAACGGACGGCATCGGCCGTACGAGAAGTGCAAGGGAAGCCCGGCCAGTGGTCCAAAGGCTTTTTCGGGAACCCAAACTTGCCCACCGGCCGAGTTATCCACTTCCCGCGGTAGCCAACAGAGAGGAGCGTCATAGGTTTTGGGTGGTTCGCTGCGATGGTGTGCACGCATGTCGCCGTAGAAGCCGTTGGCCTGGTATTGGTCGATCCGCGTGGCGGGCATCCAGTTTCCTTCTTGATCGGCACCAGTCAGAATTCCGCCCGGCGACATCCCCATGCCGATGGGATGGCGGAAGCCCGTAGCGAACACCTCGGCCTTGCTGCCATCGCGCGTGACCCGCAACAAGCAGCCACCGTGCAGGGTGTGCGTATCACCTGTCTTGAAGAAGTAGAAGTTCCCCTTGGGATCGGTTTCCAGGCAAGTATCGTAACTGTGTTCACCACCGCCACAGTGCCAGTCGTTGTTCACGCATTCGTAGAAATCCGCTTCACCATCCTGGTTCTGGTCGTGCAGGCGAGTGAGTTGGCCACGTTCGAGCACCACGACCCGACTATCGACGACCTTGAGCCCCAATGGTTGATAAAGCCCGGTCGCAAAGCGCTGCCAGGAGCAGGTGTTCGCCGATTCGTCGATGCGCACGAACCAAACATCGCCATGGCAAGTACAGACCGCGACGCGGCCATCGGGTAAGTGATCGACACCGGTGCAGAAGAAGAGCGCGCCAAAACGATTCTTGTACGGAATGGTGCAGGTATCCACGGCGAATGGGCCTGCATCGTTGCCCCGCTCAAGCTTGGTTACGATCGGTTGGCCCCACCGATTGGGTTCTTGGCCCAACTTGAGTATTGGCACTTCTTGGTCGACCGGATCGCCAGCAAGGGTTCGGTTCAACGTGCTGGTGACGGCGCTCGAACCTAACCGGACTGCCTTCCCGTCCGGCGATCCCTGCCACACGATCGCTTTTCCCGCACCCACGGTCAGTGTCTCGGTGAACGACGCTTTACCAGCAGCATTCTGCTGAAATTGAACAGTGTGGTGAATGGTGCGAGCGCCCACGTCATACTGAAACACCACACGGTTGCCCTGGAGATGGTGACCGCGATAGCGCACGTTCTTGGGGTCTGCCGGGGCGGTGAAGGGTGGTTTCCCCTGGGGTGGCGTATCCCCAACACCCCAGACCGCACCCGGATGAACTGCGTACTGCATTTCCCCTTTTGGAGTCGGTGTATTGAGCAACCCGAAGCGGCGATCACTGTGATTGAGATAGCCACCAGTCCATGCGGCGATCACTTGCATCGTACATCGATCAAACGCGACTGCGGATTCCCCCTTCTCGCCAAGCTTCACTACAGTGGCCTTATAGCTGGTTTCGTGCCCTTTGCCGATCGGATAGCGAAGTGTGCAGTTGAGAGCCGGCCCGGTGTTCATCTCACGAAAACGGGCGTCAATCCAGTTCGCCTCAATCGCTTTTTCCCAAGGCTCGACAATCCCCGTGGCGGGGCGCGGAGTCCAGTCGGCGAGGGCGGGATCAATTCCCGGTGGCAAAGGGAGGTGCGGTGGGGGTGCAAGTTCTGGCGGTACCGCGTGAACCGGCAAGCCAGAGAAGACCACGAGACTGATGGTGGCTATGACGGGGCAGAGAGAACGAACCATGCGAGAGCCCAACATCTGGGGGAGTGGTGATTATTCGGGTGGGTGCGAACTGTTAGCATCATCCGGCGCGCGGCCTGAACTTGCAACTGCGATAGGGTGAAACGAAATCGACCACAGAGTACCCTCGGTGGTCGATTGACAAGCGAACACAGTAGTCCCTACACAGCGGGGTCGCCACCGTTGAGCCCGGCGGGTGAACCCTGAGCACCGGGGAACACCAGTGGTACCTGGAAGATCGGCCCGCTTCCGGCAACAATCGTGATGTTCGCAACTTCGCCCGTGCTGATGGTATCATCCTCGAAGCCACCGCGAGCGATGAATACTTGACGGCTGTAGTTGGGTGGGAACGGGGCGAACTGACCCAGGTTCGCGCTTGTCCAGCCATCAAAGATGCGGATCTGCGTCGTATTGACCCGATTCACGTAGATCTCGCGACCGCGCAACCCATCCGTTTCAAACGCCCAGACATTGATGCCCGTGCGGTTGAGCGGGTTGTTAATGTTGAACGCGAAGTACGAGGAGAGCGTGGACACGATTGGCGATTGGGCATCGAAGATCTTCACTTGGGGAAGTTCCGCCGCCTTGCCCGTGATGATCTCGGCATAGTCGTAGTTGTACGGGATTAAGGGATCGTTGATCTGTGGGTGAATGTTGCCCGCGGCTACCGAAACACCACCGGTGTAACCCGGTTCGAACGCCTGGAACGTGCGAATTTGGAAGAAGCGGGGTGTCAGTGCCGTGTCGTCGTAGGCCCAGACTTTGACACGCGAACCACCATTCTGCTGGCCAACAACAATCTCGGGTCGGCTGTTACCGGTCACGTTGCCGACTGCAATTTGCACCCCCCCGGCGTAGTTGGGGCCGAACGGTGTGAAGCGGCCAACAAGCTGGAGACCACCATCGCGGAAGTTGTAGACCTTGACACGTCCTGTGGTGCCCTCTCCCGTGGCAACGATGATTTCCAGGCCGTTCACTTGCGTGTCGGATTGCCAAACATCGCCCGTTGCGACGTAGATGCCACCGGAAAAGGTTCCAAAGGGGGTGAACTTCGTGAGGAGATTGCCATTCGCATCCCAAACTCGCACAGTGGCAGGAACACCGGGGCCAGTACCGGTGATATACTCTTCGCCACCGACCGTCGGTAACACATCACCAAAGGCAATGCTC
>JBGTAO010000360.1:0-4453 GCA_041749835.1 Gemmata sp.
CGCCGAACTGCCGGCCAATGGAATCGTCATCGCCGTCACACACGGCGGGCCGATTGCGGCTCTCCTGGGGACGCTGGCGGGGCTGCCGGCGACAGAGTGGCCCGGCCTCGTCCCGGCGTGGGGCCAAGTCGTACCGCTACCGCCGGGATGATCTTGTCGCCGAGGCTGCGTGCAACCTTCGGGCCTCTCGACATAACCACGACAAGCTCGGCGTACTGCCATCCGGCCATCCGGTTACTGACCAGATCCTCGCCAAAATTGCCGGTTACTCGACAGGAACAAGTCGCCGAGACAGAGCCGTAAGCGTAGACAGCCAGTAAGTTTGGAAGAGAGCCTCGTCGGCGCTCTTCTCTGGGGTACGCGGCGACCCGTGGGTGGAGGAACGCTTCCGGCCCGACTCCGAGTACACCGGCCGCGGCGCACTCTGAGCTCACCCACACGTGGCTTTCAACTCCGGAAACCGGACCCCGCGAGCAGAATGGTTGACGCCTTTCGCCCCTGCGCCTACGTTAACTCTTTCCGATTTACTCGGAAGTAATGACACAACATCCCATCGCAAGGGCAAGGTGGCGACCATGGTGCGGAAAAAGCTGGGCAAGAACCGCAAGAACCGTTGTCGGTTCTGCACGAAGGAAGGCTGTCCTCGGCCGGCTTTCGTCGATTACAAGGACATCACGAGCCTCAAGAAGTTGATCACCAGTCAGGGCAAGCTGTTCAGTCGCAAGCGCAGCGGGCTGTGCGCCACCTTCCAGCGTGCCGCTACCGACGCCGTGAAGCGTGCCCGCTTCATTGGCCTGCTCCCCTTCGTCGGCGAGTAACTCCCGCCCGTTCGAGATCGTGGGGCCAACGGCCGGGGCACCCCGGCCGTGCGACTTTCGCTCGACATCCTCCATTTCCGATTCGCGCAACGCTTCTGGGCCAGGAGGGCTGCCGTGGCCGAATCGACGGAACTCTTCCAGCAAGCACTGATCGCCCATCAGGCGGGCGATCTCTCCCAAGCCGAGCGCGATTATCGCCGGGTACTCGAGTTGGAGCCGGAGCACGCACGGGCGCTCACCAATCTTGGGGTCTTGCTGGCTCGGCAAGGTCAGAACGACGAAGCCATTCGCCTCTATACCTCAGCAATCGCGGCCGCGCCCACACTTCCCGATGCCCCGTACAACCTCGGCAACCTGTATCGCCGGCTGGGGCAACTCGAAGGAGCGGCCTGGGCTTACCAGATGTGCATCCGAATTGCGCCGCAGCAAGCCCGGGCGTATCTCAATTTGGGTCTGGTGTTCGGTGATCAGGGCGAGTGGCACGCGGCGGTACAGCAGTTTCGCAACGCACTGGAACGTGATTCGGCGATTCCCGAGGGGCATAATCTGCTCTGGGATGCGCTGATGCAACTCGGGCAGCCACAGGAAGCTGAGCACGCGATTCGAGAGTTTGTGGCCCGCTCGGCCAAAGACCCACGTGGATATCTGAACCTGGGGCTGACGCTCACGGCACTGGATCGCTCCGAAGATGCGCTGGCTGAACTGCAAACCGCACTGCGGCTACGCCCCGACTACGCAGAAGCGCAGAATGCTCTGGGTGTGGCATTGGATACGCTGGGTCGAAGCGATGAAGCGAACGCACATTTTCGGCGTGCCGTGGCCATTCATCCCGAGTTCGCGGATGCCTGGAGCAATCTCGGTGTCAACCTGACCGAGCAAGGTCGTGGGGGAGAAGCGGCCGAGGCTCTGGCGCGGGCTCTCGCGTTACGCCCCGATGCGACCATAGCCAGCAACCATCTGCTCGCACGGCTCGCGTCCTCGACGATTCCCGCGGGGGAACTGTGGGCCGAGCACGAGGCCTGGGCCAAACGCTATGCCGCTCCCCTGATTCCAGCAGCACCCCTGCGCTATTCCAACCCGGGGCCGCGACTGCGGGTGGGGTACCACTTCGGGGAACTCCGCACCCGACCGGTTGCCGCATTCCTGGAAGTCTTGTTCGCGTTGCACGACCGTCAAGCCATCCACGTGACAGCACTGCCGGGTTCATTTGCAACCCGTGAACCAATCGACCGACTGCGCCGTTTGGCTGATTCCTGGCAACCGCTCGTGGGGCTTTCCGACCGGGTGGCAGTCGAGCGAATTCGGGAAGCCGAAATTGATGTGCTCGTTGATGTGGCTGGGCACACTGCGGGAAATCGCCTGTTGGTGCTGGCCCAGAAACCCGCACGGGTGCAGCTTTCACTCTTCCGCTACCCCGGGCCCACCGGGCTCTCGACGCTGGATTATCGTATCTCGGATGGCCTGGCCGATCCTGAAACGAACGAGACCGCGGGGCCGGAACAGGTTCTTCGGTTGCCGGGTCCGGCGCGGTTGTACGTGCCGCCCCCGCACGCTCCAGCACCCAACACACTGCCGGCCGGGAAGGGCCGCACGCTGACATTTGGTTGCCTGAACAATCCCGGTAAGCTCTCGGGAGCGTGCCTCGATGCCTGGGCAGCAGTGCTCAAAGCGGTGCCACAATCTCGACTGATTCTTTTGGCGGGTCGGTCGGTGGAAGCCGCGCGACTCCTCCGGGAGCGCTTCTCCCGTGCGGGTGTTGTGTCCGATCGACTGGAGTTCATCTATCGCATGCCGGAGAACGATTATCTCGAAGCGTACCAGCCGATCGACCTGGCACTCGATCCGTTCCCGTTCAACGGTCGGGCGACCACCTGCGACGCACTCTGGATGGGTGTTCCCGTGCTTTCGCTGGTGGGCGACGATTGCTGGTCGTGCCAGGGGCTCAGCATTCTGAGCCATCTCGGCTTACCCGAGTTTCTCGCGCAATCCATTGAGAAGTATGTGGAACTCGCCGCGACGTGGGCCGAGCAGCGTGAGGCGCTGGCCGATTTACGGTGTGGCTTGCGCGAGTTGATGGCGGCCTCGCCGCTGACCGATGCCGCGGGCTATGTGCAGCAACTCGAAGCACTTTATCGCTCGGTGGTCGTGGAAGTGTGAAACGGCCGCACGGTCCAGAGCCAGCATGCCCCGAGACCCAAAAGAGCCGCACCCGTGATCCCGCGGCGTTGCGGTGGGCCAAACACGACTGCCGCGTTCACCACCACAAACAGCAAGAACCCGTGGATGCACCAGGTGGTACCCCGCGTGCGACTGGCGTAGTTGCTCGGGTCGCGCCACCACCACAGCACATCTATCATCCACACGAGCGCAAACAGATAATTGACGAGAATCCCGCTGCCAAACCCGCCCACCTCCCGGACGTGCTGCACCGCCGCAGTATGGGACCAACCATGGGCCAGTGCAAACGCCAGCCCGATGTGCAGGAGAAGTAGCAGGAAGGCGAGTGTCCAGGCAAGCCGCGCCGAGAGCGGGTAGCCCATGACCATGAGGTACCACGCCAATAGCATTCCGGTCACGGTAAGGATCGCGCTCAGTACCACCGCCGGGTGTTGCAGTTGCTGAATCGGGTTGCGAGCCCATGCGAACAGACACACCGTAACTGCGGCCGCCCACAGCAGCAAGAAAAGAGCGGTCACGACTTGTTGCGATTGAAGAATCGGGGGAAACGCCATACACAACCCTCGGTTCCCCATCCTATCACCCCGGGTAACGCATGTCGCGTCGAACCAAGATCGTGGCCACACTGGGACCGGCGACCGATAGCCCCGAGCGCCTCGATGCCATCTTGCGTGCGGGTGTCGATGTTGCCCGCATCAACTTCTCCCATGGCAACGCCGAGGAACACCTCAGCCGGATCAGCCGCTTCCGCGAAGCCGCCGCTCGACTGGGGAAATGCGTTGGCGTGATGGCCGATCTGCCGGGGCCAAAACTCCGGGTGAAGCTGCAACAGCCCCGCACACTCATTCCCGATGCACCGATCCGCTTCTCGCTGACCACACACTCGCCGGACGCGGAAGCCCTGGTGCTCACGGAGCCCGAGATTCTGGCAGGCGTGCGGCCGGGGCACCGGATCTTGCTGGATGATGGCCGATTACAGATGGAGGCCGGGCTGATCGCCGATGGTATCCTGTCCGCCCGGGTGACCGTCGGAGGTGTGCTTCATCCGAACAAAGGTGTAAACCTTCCCGATACTCCGATCGAGATTCCGGCACTCACCCAGCGCGACCGGGAAGCCCTGGCTGTTGCCGCTCGTGCAGCCGTGGACTGGGTGGCGCTCTCGTTTGTGCGCAGTGCCTCGGCTGCCAATGATGTGCGCGAGGTTTGTCGTGGCCTGGGCTTCCAGGTACCGGTGCTGGCCAAGATCGAGCGACCCGAGGCCGTAGCCGATGCCGCTGCAATCATTGCCGCGTTCGATGCCATCATGGTGGCCCGCGGCGACCTGGGAGTCGAGATCCCGCTGGAGCGGGTGCCGACCGTTCAGAAGATGCTGATCGCCGAGGCGCGGGCCGCCGGTAAGCCCGTGATCACCGCGACCGACATGCTCGATTCGATGCGGCAGAACCCACGCCCAACAC